>NZ_DCRG01000037.1:0-189185 GCF_002325125.1 Sphingobacterium sp. UBA1498 | reverse complement strand
CGTTTAACTACCTCCGTGGCCATAGATGCGGCTGGTCCATCGGCGATGTTCCGTTCCCATTCTTACCCGCTCCGGGCCACATGGATTGCAGCAACAGCATGTATAATTATACCTTTTTCTAAAATAAGTACATTAAGTGGATATAAGCAATTAAACGCTCTTCGGGAGAGATAATTGAATGATGTCGTGAAAGATATTTTAGGGCATGATGTGAAACAAAGGGCCAAAATCATGATCAGCATTAATAAAAGATGACCTAACATATTACAGGAAGTTTTACTTGAGCGAAAATATAGCTACAAATTGTTTTTAGATTATATAAAAAGATACAATGAAGTCAGGTTATTAAAAAAAGCTGGAGCGGAAATCGCTGGGGATATTTAGTTTACTAGATTATTGGCGTCATTTATAACGCCAATAACCTAATAAAAGATATTGTGGGGGATGGAAGTTTACCCTTCCTCCGTATAAAAATCAATTAATGACGATATATAAGGATCTTCCCAACCGTCGGAGATGTTTTCAAAGTCTTCATCGGGTATATTTGTCTGTCTAATTTCGAGGGACGTTCCTCTTTTATGTTCATGCAGTTTTAGTGTAACAATAGACGGAGTGTCTGTTTCTCCAAAATACCATTCCTGTACAATTTTTGTCGAAGGTTGTAGTTCCAAGAACCGGCCAGTAATAGCTCCGTCCCATAAAGAGAATTCTCCATTGACAGTGGCGTCTATGGACACCAGATCACCTGTCCATAGACGAGCCGTAATTTCAGTCGTTAATGCGAGATACAGCTCCTCTGGAGTTGCAGGAATAATAGCATATTTCTTGAATTCTTTCATAATGCAAAGTTACGCTTTCTTGTAATTTACCACTTATTTTGACTTCATTTTTATTTATCTTAATTTTATCGCAAACTATAAGGACAACATGAGTAATTTTCTGCCGAATGCTTTAGTGAAAAAATTAGGAGTGAATCCGTTATTTGATAAAGACGCATTTATAAAAGTACATGAGGAGGGGATTCGGGCTACGGCAATACGCCTTAATCCAAATAAATTGGAAGAATGTCCATTTGACAATAAGGGTAAAGTGCCCTGGTGTAATGCAGCTTATTATCTCCAAGATCGTCCAGTGTTTACATTAGATCCTCTATTTCATGCTGGTGCTTACTATCCACAAGATGCTTCTTCCATGTTTATAGATTATATTATTCAACGTTTGAAGCTAAATCTACATGCTGTTCGGGCGTTGGATTTATGTGGAGCCCCCGGCGGAAAGTCTACGTTATTAAACAGCAGCCTCCATCCCGATTCGCTCTTGGTTGCCAATGAAATTATTAAGGCTAGGGTTACAATTTTGCAGGATAATTTAATGAAATGGGGAAATGCTAACACTGTAACAACAAATAACGATCCTGCTGCCTTTAATCGTCTTCCTGGATATTTCGATTTAATGGTAGTCGATGCACCTTGCTCTGGATCTGGTATGTTTAGAAAAGATGCCGATGCCATAGAGGAGTGGTCTGAAGCTAATGTGAAACTTTGTAGTGAAAGGCAACAACGTATTTTGGCTGAAAGTTTGACCGCCTTGAAAGAGGGGGGCTATCTGTTCTATTCGACCTGTTCTTATTCATCAGAGGAAAATGAAGACATCGTTGATTGGCTATTGGATAGCGGCGATTTTGAATCTGTTGAAATAAACGTTGAAGATAATTGGGGAATTGATCATACATTTTCTGTAAAGCATCGCGGACACGGCTATCGATTTTATCCACATAAATTAGGGGGGGAGGGTTTTTTTATTGCTGTTCTTAACAAAGTTGGTGAACAGGAAACGTTCAATAGAAAAAGAATTAAACCCGAAAAGTCAGATGTGCCCAAAGGGATTTTAAATGATTGGATTTCAAATAGTGATAGTTTGCACACCTTCCTTCATCATGAAGATGTATATGTTTTTCCAAAAATGTACGAAAACGATTTAAAATATCTTCAAAATGTACTCTATCTTAAGAATGCAGGAATTAATGTCGGAAAGGTCAATAGGAAAGAGCTAATACCGAGCCATGCATTGGCTTTGAGTAATTATTTAGCAGTAGAGTATAAGACGGTAGACTTATCGCTTGAGGACGCGCGAAACTACCTTAGAAAGGAGAATATCGTTGCAGATACATTTGCTGATGATATTCAAGGGTGGACAATAGCAAGGTTTAAAGGCCAACGATTGGGCTGGATGAAGGTATTACCTAACCGAATCAATAACTATTACCCCAAAGAACTTCGCATTGTAAATTTATAAGATCTGCTTGTAGATTTGTACGAATAGCATTTCGGGCGTGCTTTCTTATAAAAGTTTTCCCTAAGAAAGGCTGACGATAATTGAACAAATATCTTCGGCAACTTCCTCTTTCGATTTTAGGCTAAACTCATGGATATTACCTGATCGTTCAATTATAGTAACCTTATTAGTGTCGGTCGCAAAGCCTGCTCCTTTATCCTGCATCGAATTGAGAACGATAAAATCTAGGTTTTTTCGAATCAATTTATCTTTGGCATTTTCCAGTTCATTATTGGTTTCCAAAGCAAATCCAATGAGCAGTTGTTGCTCATTCTTTTTAGCTCCTAAAGTAGCCAAAATATCTACTGTTTTCTTCAGCTCAATAGAGAATTCATTTTCTTTCTTTTTTATTTTTTGAGTGGCTACATTGATGGGAGTGTAGTCTGCGACAGCAGCGCTCATCACAACAATATCCGCCGCTTGGAAGTGTTCTTCACAAGCACTTAACATTTCTGCTGCTGAGGTCACTGAAATTTTGAGAACACCTTCAGGACTTTTCAGGGCGCTAGGTCCTGAAACAAGCGTGACATCCGCTCCAAGTTCTTTGAGCTGCGCAGCGATGGCATACCCCATTTTTCCACTTGAATGATTCCCAATAAAGCGGACTGGGTCTATAGCTTCATAAGTAGGGCCAGCAGATACTAACGCCTTCTTTCCGGATAAAGGGAGCGCTCGCTCTGAAAATTTAACTAAAAAATCCAGTATTTCTTCCGGCTCAGCCATGCGCCCTTCACCTATTAATCCACTAGCTAATTCCCCGTTTCCCGGAGGAATTAAGATATTGCCGTAAGAACTTAGCTTTTTGATATTAGATTGTGTAGAGGGATGTTTCCACATATCTAAATCCATCGCCGGAGCGAATAGCACTGGACATTTCGCTGATAGATATACGGCTGTTAGCAAGTTATCGCACAATCCAGTGGCCATTTTGGAAATGGTATTTGCTGTTGCAGGAGCGACTAAAATGTAATCAGCAGATAGCGCAATTTCGACATGATTATTCCATTCCCCAGTATTTGGCTGGTAATAATCGATAAGCACTGGTTTTTTGGAAAGTGTAGAAAGCGTAAGCGGGGTGATAAAGGCCGTGGCTTCTTTTGACATAATAACGTTAATCTGGGCATCTGCTTTTATCAACATGCGGATGAGGGATGCAATCTTGTATGCGGCAATACTGCCGCATACAGCAATTACAATATTTTTCCCAGCTAAAGCCATTTTTTAAGGATTAGTCCTGCTCCTTCGAGGGATTTCTGTAATACACTTTATCGTGTAAAAATTCATCGATTGCAACCAAAGTAGGCTTTGGCATACGCTCATAATGTTTTGAAATCTCTATTTGCTCGCGGTTTTCGAATACCTCTTCCAAGTTATCGTTATTACTTGCAAACTCTGCAAGTTTTCCGTTCAATTCTTCTTTAATATCTACTGCAATTTGGTTCGCGCGTTTAGAAATAACTACAATAGATTCATAGAGATTGTCAGTGCCTTTGTCCAATTGTCTCAAGTCACGTGTAACTGTAGAATTTGGAATTGAATTATTATTTTTTTGACTCATCTTTTTGGGTATTTTCTTGTTCTTTTTTCGCCTTTTGTTCTTTGATATATACTTCCTGTTCTGCAAGAGCCTTATTATACTCTTTCACTTGGGAGAGTGCAGTTTTAATGCCTTTTTCAGAATTCTCCCGAAGAGATTCTGCCTCTTTCATATGTTTGCTGTTTGGAAAATTACTTGCGAAGTTACGGTAATAATCCAAAGCTTCATCAAATCTACTTTCTTGTTTCAGGAAGATACTTTTGGATGCATAGATGTATTGAGCCTTTAATGTCAAAAACTCAATTTCTTCTGCATATTTTGTATCAGGGTATTCTTTTAGGACATTTTGCAAAGCAATGACCGCCGCCCTATAATCATCATTAAGGCCCATGTCGTAATACAGTCTTGCATTGGCAAAAGCTTTAAGCTCTAGCTTATCTCTTAATTTCTGAATAAGATCGGAAGCTTCTTTAGATCGCTCGGATTCGGGATAAAGATTAACAAAGAGCTGTAATGCGTCAATTGCCTTTCGTGTATTTGCTTGGTCCAATGTTGATCTTGGAGAATCCAAGTAATAGCAATAAGCATGCATAAACCTACATTCTTCAGCTCTTGCACTATTGGGATATACATCAGCAAAATCTTTAAAGTGAAATGCAGCTGACGTATAATCTTTCAGACGGTAGTTGGCAAATGCCAAATAATAGTAAATATTTTCTGCTTCAGCTTGTCCGCGGAATTTCGTCCGCAAGTCATCAAACAAAACTAACGCCTTGGTATATTTCTTTTTTTCATAAAGTTTTACAGCCTCTTCGTATTTTTGAGCGATATTATTGCTTGCGCGCAATTTCTCAAATTTACTCTTACAGCCAGTAAATACCAATAGAAACATCATGCCGGCACAGATAGCCGCTATACGCCTATTTAAAAACATTTTACAAAGATAAGTGAATTTGTTATACTAATCAATTAAATTTTATTGCGCAATATAGTTTAATAATTTTTTGATCGCAAAAACAAGATTTCTTATTAACATACTTTAACTCGACGAAGAGCGTAAGATGAAAATATTGTCATATACTTGTTGTTTTTGTGGGGGTAGTTAGGCCTAAGAATATACATTTTAAAATATTTGACTATCTTTACATATTACAATCATTGAATAGCATTAAGAGTATGACATTAAAAGAAAAAGTTGAGCAAGCATTAGATACCTTGAGACCATATTTGGAAACTGATGGCGGAAATGTGAGTGTCGAAGAGATTACAGCGGATAATGTCGTGCGTTTAAAATTATTGGGAGCATGTGCTTCATGTTCAATGAGCATCATGACCTTCAAAGCTGGTTTAGAGCAGGCAATAAGGAAGGCTGTTCCTGAAATTACCGCTGTTGAGGCAATTAATTTAACGGATCCCGACTCTCCTGAAGCGACTCTACCCCCTGTTAATTAGTTGTGCTCTTAACACAATTTAACGGCTAGTTCGGCTACTTTTGTTTAAATTTGTTCTATGAAGTTGCTGGTTTCAATATTTCTTATTGTCTTTTTAACTTTTTTCTTTTCCGCATCACATGCTCAGGAAAGGAAGATTGTTCAATATTCCGGTATTGTCACAACCGTTGGATCCGGGCTTCCAGTAGGTTATGCAACAGTCACCAATTTATCTTTTAGAAATGAAGCTTTTGCCGCAAATAATGAAGGTTACTTTTCTTTTGTAGCCCATGTCGGAGATACCATTCGTTTTACATCTGTGGGATTTGATCCTTTAGTGGTCACTATTCCTGAAGTTAAGGGAGACAAGTATACTGCAAATATCGTTATGCAAAATCTCGTTACGGAACTACCGATGGTTACCCCATACCCTTGGGCAAGTATCGAAGAGTTCAATATTGCTTTTATGAACCTCGACGTTTCCGAAGATAATATTGTGAGAGTAAGAAGATCCTTATCTTATGAATCTTTAGCTGCAATGGCTGCAGTAATACCGCGTGATGGAAACGAAATGCGATCAATTAACAATGCACAGAGCTTCAATACGATGAATAATAAGGTCATCAATCAACGATATGCTAATCCGTTGTTAAATCCTTTTGCTTGGGGCAATTTAATCCAGCAGATTACTAAGGGGAGTAAGAGCCGAAAAACTTCAAATTATTAATTTGTTGTCTTTAATTTGCTTAATTCTTTTACGCTTATTTTAGCAGAAAAATAAGAAACGAGCGCAGAAATTCCAGTTACCGTTACAAATACCAAAAGGTAATCGCTCCATTGACTTACCATAGGGTAACTGTCAATAATCGTATTTGCACCATCTTCTACACGAATAATTCCATAAGTTGATTGGATATAGTTAAATATAGCGCCTATCAATAGCCCTAACAAACAACCTATGAAAGCTATCATAAGGCCTTCATAAAAAAAGATGCGTTGAATCAGTTCATTATCACCGCCAAGGCCTTTCAGAATCGTCATATCCTTTTGTTTGTCTAGTACAAGCATCGTTAGTGAACCTACAATGTTAAATATGGCAATAACACTAATCAAGGTCAATATAAAGAAAACGACCCATCGTTCTACGCGAACATTTTTATATAACGTTGGGTTTTGTTCTTCTCTATTCTTTACGATATAATCAGGCCCGATTTTCTGTTGTAATACCCGCTCGAACGCATTGATATCTACGCCATCTTTTAGATAAAACTCGATTGATGAAACACGCTGATACTCTCCTAGAACTTCTTGGGCGAATGAGATTGGAGTAATGATCAAATTGTCGAAATCTTGTTGGTAACGCAATACAGCGCCTGGCGTAATCGACCGTATATTGAACTCCTCAGCAGGGTTTGATGAATTCTTTACCCCTTTTCTCGGGGAATATACTTGAATCTGCTCAGTAGATTTTTGTAATGGAATGCCAAGGTTGGCCTGCACACTTGCGCCAAGAATGGCCAGATTAATAGAATCGTGTGTAAGCTGATATTGACCGTCTACAATAATACTGTCTCCGGTTGTTTTACTCAGAGATTGCGGCTCAATTCCCTTTATATTGGCAATAAATTGTCTATTTGAATATTGCAGTAATACCTTTTCTTGTAGAACTTCAGTGTAATGAATCACATTGGGGTCTGTTCTTAATTCATCAAAAGCAGCAATTTTTGTATCGAAAAGTTTTCCTTTGGAGGGTTCTATCTTGAGTTCTGGAGCAAACTTACTGTACATAGACAAAATAAGTTGCTCCATTCCATTGAAGGAGGAAAGCAATATAATCAATGCAGCACTACTTACCATTACACCGATTACACTAATGGATGAAATAATATTAATGGCGTTGACAGATTTCTTGGAAAAAAGATATCTTTTAGCAAATAGAAAAGGCAGATTCATGACTCTTATTGTCGAATAAAGGGATTGGAATTTTTTTCAAAGCCAATCGTTGTGGACGGCCCGTGCCCAGGATATACAACGGTATCATCGGGCAAAGTATAAAGTTTTGATTTTATACTATCTAAAAGCTGTTGGTGATTGCCTCCTGGAAGATCCGTCCTACCTATGCTGTTGCGGAAGAGTACATCTCCTCCAATCAGAAATTTTTGATGAGCAGAATAGAAACAAATATGAGCTGGAGAATGACCCGGCGCCAGAATGACTTCTAGTTCGTCATTCTCCAAGTAAATGGTATCGCCGTCATTTAAAAATGTCTCTCCAATTGGGGAGATGTCATATCGGATGCCCATTTGAGGGGCATAATTCTGAACGGCTACTAAAATAGGTACTTCTCCTTCATGAAACTGTGGCAACAATCCATATCTTTCATGAACAAAACTATTTCCTAAAACATGGTCAATATGGCAATGTGTATTTAATAGAAGTTTAGGCTGAAGTTTATTGTCGGCGACAAAACTTACTACTTCTTGCTGCTCGTGCTCGCCATACATGCCCGGATCAATGATAATTGCATTTCCTGACTCGTTGTATAGTAGGTAAGTATTTTCCTGATATGGATTGAAAATAAATGATTTGATCGTAAGCATAGAGGTAAAATTACAGATTTTATTGATTTCTTACTATGGAAAGATTAACTATTCCAAATTTCCCAATTCTTTTCCGCTTGAAGGACCAACATTTCATATCCATTTTTGATTCTGGCTCCCATTTGTTTACTTTTTTGTAGAAATGTAGTTTCCTCGGGGTTGTAAATGAGATCATAACAAAGATGGTTCTCATTTAGAAATTCGTAAGGGATTTTTGGCGATTGTTCTGTATGGGGAAAAGTACCAACAGGTGAACAGTTAATAATCACCGTATGGTCTGCTAGGATAGCAGCATCCAATTCATCATAAGTCAACTGGTCTGCGCCCTTGGTTCTGCTCACTAGAGAATGCATTATTCCAAGTCGATTCAGCGCATAAATTACTGCCTTTGCAGCACCGCCATTACCTAAAATTAAGGCCTTTTTATCTACTTGGGGATTAATTAGCGGCCTTATTGACGCCTCAAAGCCATAAGCATCCGTATTGTAGCCTTTTAGCTGCGTTGCGCCATCTGCTGTATGGCTAATTCGAATACAGTTGACAGCTTGAATTGCGCTGGCCTCTTCCGAAAGCTCGTCCAAATAATCCATAACTTCAATTTTATAGGGAATGGTCACATTCACACCATAGAAATCTTTGTTGGAGGCAATTTTTGAAAAATCAGCTATCTGAGGGATGGGGTACAAGTCATAATCGACATCGGTTATTTGCTCTTGGCGGAATTTTTCTAAATAATATTTTTTTGAAAAAGAATGCCCTAATGGGTATCCTATTAGCCCTAGTTTTTTCATTTAAAGTGGGAAAATTAGGTTGTTGGAATATGAATGGCGCTTCAATTTTGATATCCGGTCATCCTTTGGCGATGACCGGATAAAGTGCCTATATTATATTAATCTTTCGGCTTTGTATATTTTTTTACAATTTCAGTGATAATCTGATTTCCTTGAAGCTGTGGGAGATAATCAAAAAGGATGTGATACTTCTCCGGATCAGTTGCTAATCCAAGTTCCAAAAAGTTCAGTGCGTCGTTATACTGTCCATTGGCGAATAGATATGCAACGATCCGGTAGTATAACTCTGCCGCATTCGGATTCTGTGTGATAGCATCGGAAATCACATCAATAGCTTCTTCAATTTTACTTTGTTCAAATAGAATTGAGGAATAATCCAGCCATGCATCAATATCCGTTGGATTCAAGCTAACGACTCTTTTATAGGCTTCCTCTGCTAGGTCTATTTGCTGTAATTTATATCGTGCATCGGCGATGGCAAACCAGTAATCTGGATTTGTATCCTCCAATTCCAATGCTTTTTTATAAAAGTGCAGCGATTCAAAGTAACGTTCTTCGAAATCTAGGGTAACCCCAATGCCAAACCAGGCATCCGCAAGTTCCGCATCTAATTTGACTGCCTTTTTATAATAGTTTCGAGCCTCTTCCATCTGCTCCAGTTTTTCATAACATTCACCTATTGCGCAATAGGTATCAGCACTGGGTTGCTCATATTCAAATGTTTGCTTGTAAACATCCAATGCTTCTTGGTAGCGATCTAAATTGACGAGAGCATTTCCCTTATTGAAATAAGCTGAAGAAAAATCATCCTTGATCAATATCGCATAGTCATAGGCGTCCAAAGCTTCTTCAAACCGGCTGATCTTATGGTATGAATTTCCTAAGTTATACCACGCGTAGTAAGAGTAAGGGTCTGAATCTATGTATTTCTTATAAAAGGAGATACTTTCTTCCTGTCTATCTAATACGTCATAACAATAAGCCAGTTCATAAAGTGCTTCTTGGTAATCCATATTGAGTTCAAGAGCCTTTTTTAGATAAATTATAGCTTTATCATAATTCATTTGGGCCTGAAATATCATCGCAATATGGAAATACACCTCATCCTTGTTGTCCAACAGAGGAAGAGCTTTAAACAGCTGTTCCAAGGCATCATCGAATTTTCCAATGCTTCCTAGTATACCACCACGGATCAAAAATATATCTCCTTCGGAGGCTTCTAATAGTTCCGCTTTATCCAATGCAGCGAGCGCATTCTGATATTGCTGAATCGTTGAAAACAGTTGCGCTTGTTTCAATAGAAATGTAATATCAAAGGGATGCTGGCTGATTGCGAATTCGGCGACCTGTAGCGCCTTTACAGGATCATTTTTTTCTGCGTAGTAATCAATAATTCCTTCAAAAGCTTTGGAGTCAAAAAAATACTGATCCTCGTTTCGAAGCATTTCCTCATATCTGTCCACCGAGATTTTTCTTTCTTCGGGGTTCTCAAATTCAAAATCCTCTTCCATTCTCAAAAGTTTAAAATCAGTATCCTGTTCTTTAATTCAAAATACTAATTTCTTATCTAATTTGATGGAACTAATTTTCCACAAATCGGATATCGTTCACAAAGTTAAGGATAAATACGTGTAAAATGAAAAAGCCGGCTATAAAGCCGGCTTTTACTATAATGGTATATATTGTATACAATTATTTTTTGATCTCAACGCGACGGTTTTGAACGCGACCTTCTTCAGTAGCATTAGATGCAACTGGGTTTTTCTCTCCGTAACCGTTAGCAGTGATGCTTGATGAAGAAACACCAGCATTTACTAAATATTGTTTTACAGAGTTAGCACGGTCTTTAGATAAAGTCATGTTATAAGCTTCAGAACCTTCAGCCGATGCATAACCATCTAATTGTACAGATGCATTGTTATCACGTAACTCTTTAGCCAATTTGTCTAATGTAGAGTAAGATGAAGTTTTCAATACTGAGCTATCAAATTCGAATTGAATTGGAGCATAGTAACCGTTAGAAGTAGTAGAGCTAACAACTGGCTCTGGGAATTTGATTGGACATCCTGAACCATCTACTGGAGTACCAGCTGGAGTTCCAGGGCATTTATCAAATTTATCAGATACACCGTCACCATCAGCATCAGCGCTTAATGTGTTAACTGTACCTTCTAAAGTGCTTACACGTTGTTTTAATGCTTCAACTTCGTTTCTCAATGAAGGATCTTTCAACTCATCGTACATTGTAGCAACTGGGTTAGCAAAAGTCAAGTTTTGTTTGTCTCTTGAACCTAGAGTGAATTCTAAACCAGCCATTACTGTAGAGAATTTACCTTTATAATCTGTACGAGCTGGACCATACAATAAGTTATCATCAGTGAAGTTCATCGTGTAACCTAAGTTCAACGCAACTACTTCAGATAATTTAAATTTAGCACCAACACCTACTGGAACGAAAGCTGTTAATTTGTTATCACGGTCACCTTTGCGTTCGCGATCTCCAAAGATACTCGATCCCCATTTCTGACCATCAGGATTGTTAGCTACATTGTATACCTCTGTACCTGTGAAGTCATTATTCGCAAATTGAATAGGATTATTTGCTAATACTCCTAAACCCACTTTGGCATAGAAATTAACTGCATTTTCTCTTCTCAAGAAATCAATAGTACCCAATTGGAATACACCGTTCAAGCTAGCTGCCCAGTTTACGTCAGTTTGTACTGATTTTGCACCCAAAGAATTTTCTGCAATAGGTCCAGATTGATCGTGATTGTAAGTTTTAATCTTACCACGGTTTGCTTCTAATTCTAAACCAAATGTGTGTGAGAATTGTTTACGAATAGTTAATCCGTAGTATTCACCAACTTTGTTTTGGAAGTAACCTACTTTTTGTCCAAAAGCATTTGATCCAGGAAGAATTGTGTTTGGTGTAGTAATACCACCTTGCACTCCGATAGACCAAGTTCTGTATTGTGATCTACCACCGAATACTTGTTGAGCTTGCGCTGTACCAGCAAAACCTAAAGCGGCAACTAATGTAGCAGCAACAGCTGTTTTTTTAATTGTAGAATAGTTCATACTCTTGTTTTTAAGGTTATTATTAATTTTAATTGTTTTCAAACTTAATTATCTTGTATTAACACTTTGGAACAGTACAATTGCCGTGCCAAAGTCTTAAAGTTATGTTAAATATTTTGTTTCCGCTATATTTTGTACTAAATTAAGGATTTAATGTGAAACAACAAAACAAAAATCCGCTACGAAAGTACCAAATTTTTGTTTTGTTTCAATACGTTTAAGAAAAAAATTAAGGTTTTTTTTTCTAAAGCAAATAATGTACGATCAAGAGCGACAATCCACCTAATAAAGCTGAAACCGGAATAGTTAATATCCAAGCCCATAACAAACTGATTGTAACTCCCCAGCGTACTGCAGAAACACGTTTAACGACACCAACACCTATGATTGCACCGGTAATGGTATGTGTGGTAGAGGCCGGAATTCCAAAATGTTCTGTAATACCTAATGTTACCGCTCCCGCTGATTCAGCACAAACTCCTTCCAATGGTGTAACTTTCGTGATTTTGGTTCCCATTGTTTTAACTATTTTCCATCCACCACTCATCGTTCCGGCTGCAATAGCCGCGTAACAAGTTAATGGAATCCACTCGGGCATGTGTTCAGTCGTTGGGACATAGCCACCCGCTACCATGGCGACCAGGATAATTCCCATGACTTTCTGAGCGTCGTTACCTCCGTGTGCAAAACTTAGCGCTGCAGAAGAAACAAGCTGTAATATTTTAAACCATTTTTCGGCCACACTTGGTCTGGAGTTTTTCGCCAGATTAATCACAATTAATGTAATGATGACCGACATCGTCATACCTATGATCGGAGCGAGCACGATAAAAGCAATAATTTTTAATGTAGCGTCAATATTGATAGCATGAATTGGATCTGCGCCCAGAATAAATGCATATGCCATACCGGATCCCGCAAATCCCCCGATAAGCGTGTGTGAAGAACTTGATGGTACTCCGTAATACCAGGTAAACAAGTTCCAGCCAATTGCTGCTAATAAACCCGCGAAAATTACTTCTAATGTAATGTATTCTTCCAATACTGTTTTTGCAATGGTATTGGCTACCTTATGGTCTGTAAAGTAGAAGTAAGCGGCAAAGTTGAATATTGCAGCCCATAAAACAGCCATTGCTGGCGTTAAAACTTTTGTTGATACAACTGTCGCAATGGAATTGGCTGCATCATGGAATCCATTGATGTAGTCAAAAGCAATTGCAAGGACAATCACAACAACGAGTAATGTTGACATCATAATCTCGTAGAATTTTTGTGCACTTATATCGAATGATTATGCGTTTTTAACTAGAATGCTTTCTAATACGTTAGCAACATCCTCACACTTATCCGTTGCGTCTTCCATTGCAGACAACACTTCTTTGTGTTTAATTAATGAAATTGCATCCTTTTCAAACTCAAAGAGGTCAGCTACAGCCTTATCAAAGATATAATCTGCTTTGTTTTCAACACTGTTGATACGCACGCATGAATCTGTAATGTTCCGAATGTTTTTTAAGTCTCTAAGCTCATGAATAGCTTTTGACACATGTTCAGTGGCTTCAACCAATAAGTCCGCAATTTCTATCATTGGTTCAGTAGCTTTTTCCACCTTATAAAGGTCCATTCTGTTGGCAGCGCCATGAATAAAGTCGGCCACATCATCCAATGAACTTGCCAAAGAGTGTATATCTTCGCGATCGAAAGGAGTGATGAAATTCTTGCCTAACTCCAAATGAATTTGATGTGTGATATTGTCGCCCTTGTGCTCCAAATCTTCCATCTTGCGCGTAAAATCTTTTTTCTTCTCAGGATTGCTTGAGTTAACAATATCTTTTAACAACTTTGACATCTCGATCAAATTGTTGCCGGCTTGTTCAAACAAAGGGAAGAATTTTTTGTCCTTTGGAACGAAGTACTGAAAAATGCTATTTAAAGACATATCTTAAATTTATTTTTACAAAAGTAATACCTTAATGTTAAGTTAATGTTAACATTGATTTTGTTTAAACACAAAAGTGTCATCATTGTTTAGTTACCAGCTTGTACTTTTTGTAACGTAAAGCCAAAAGTGGTTCCGATACCTTCCGTACTGCGCACATTGACATTTTGCTGATGTGCTTCAACAATGTGCTTAACGATCGCTAACCCTAACCCAGACCCTCCTATATCGCGTGATCGGCTTTTGTCAGTTCGGAAAAAACGTTCAAATACGCGGCTGAGATTTTTTTCCTCAATGCCATAGCCGTCGTCTGTAATTTCGATTAGAACCTGCTCAAATAATGGGAAAATCTTAATTTTTGTTGTGCCACCTTCTTTACCATATTTCAATGAGTTGTCTATCAGATTGTACAGTACCTGATGTATTTTATTGCGGTCTGCCTTCACCCAGTGTGGTGTGCCGGCCTTTGGTCTGAATTCGATTTTGATGTTGTGCTGTTTGGCTTTGTCTTCAAGGGAGTCTGTCGTGTCCTTGATCAGGTCGACAATATCAAATTTCTCAATATTAAGGACCATTTTGCCAGATTCCAATTTGGATATCTCATCAAGATCCAGAATTAGATAATTTAGCCGATCGAGATTTCTGGCAGCTTTGTTAAGGAAATTTTTTGCCATTTCCATATCCTCTTCCATAAGGCCGTCCTGCAGCGTCTCAATGTAGCCCTGTGTAGCAAAGAGTGGTGTTTTGAATTCATGTGAAATATTGGATAGGAACTCTCTTCGAAATTTTTCCTGTGATTTTAATTGTTCTATCTCGTTTTTTTTATCTTTTGCCCATGCTTTGACTTCGTTTTCAGCATCTGTAATAGGATCCTCGCTGATGTGTTCTCCAATAGCATCTTTAAGATCTTTGCCAAGTTTGAGATTGTGAATGAGTTTATACATCGTGTTGAGACGTCGATATATATATTTTTCAAATAGATAGTTAAATAGAAGAAAACTCGTTACCACCGCGACAAAGAAAATGATCAATGCTGTCTGCAGCTCGTGTTTATAATAAAAGCTGATCGTGGATATTGCAACACCAACCGCTGCTGAGTTTGCTAATAATAATTGTCTAAAATTCATTTGTTGAATAAAAAAGGCCCCTGATTTGGAGCCTAAGTTACTTATAATGATATTAATAAATTGTTAAAATTTTCCAATAATTGTTTTTGCACCTATAACCTTGTCACCAATGTTGACATTAATTTCAGTGCCCAAAGGGAGGAATAAATCTACGCGAGAACCGAATTTGATAAAACCAAACTCATTACCTTGCACCACTTCGTCCTTTTCTTTTATATACCATACAATACGGCGAGCTAGGGCTCCTGCAATTTGACGGAAAAGAACCTCTCTCCCTGCTTTATCTTTGACAACGACCGTTGTTCTTTCGTTATCTGTGGATGATTTGGGATGCCAGGCCACTAAAAATTTTCCAGGATGATATTTAAAGAATGTAACCAAACCGCTAATAGGATTTCTGTTAACGTGTACATTAACTGGCGACATAAAAATCGAAACCTGAATACGTTTATCGTGGAAATATTCATTTTCTTCGGTTTCTTCGATAACAACAACTTTCCCGTCAGCCGGACAAAGAATTATGCCGTCTTCCGGGTTGAACACTTTTTTAGGGCTTCTGAAGAACTGAACAACTGTAATAAACAGGAATGCTGATAGCGCATAAATAAACCATTTGACATACTGCGAAGCATCATAATAATCCGCAACTGCATTGATAATAAAGATAAAAAGTACAGCGATTGCTAATGTGGTGTATCCTTCTTTATGAAATTTCATATCTATTTATTTCTGCAAAGATAGTTATTTACTCGAATTGTCTATTTGTCTTTCAATTTTAATTGAATGGCTGTATACTTTTCCATCATTCCCCGTCGTAATACTCCCAGACACTTTAATGAGGTCATCCTGTGGCTTATTCTCTTTATATGTAGGAAAATAGAAATCAATGCCTTTTGCAATTCCGCTTAAGATTCCATCGAAAGACTCACTCCCCGAATCCGAAACTAACTTAAGGTTTTTTAGATTAGCCATTCCTGTTTTCTTTACCTCCACCAAATAAGAGAAGTTTACTTGTCGGGTAATTTCTATCCCCTTTTTATTGAGATTATCGTTAAAACGTTTCGCGAGGAAAGCATAAAAGTTAGCATAGTCATCGAAGCTACACGATTTGCTGTTGAATAGTTCTGCCCGCATGAAATAGTCATAAGGGAGGATGCTTAGCGACAAAAAATCTTCGTTGTTAAGATCTCCATTGTCATCATACGTTGTCGTAAGCACACCATTTAAAAACCGTTGTGTCATGGCATACACAGGCTGCTGGCCAACATTGTAAAAATACGTATTCCAGTTTCCTTGGGGCTTGCCATTTTTCACCTTTCCTTTATGTAGGTAAAAATCAAATCCAAATTCGGTAAAGCCTTCAAAGGGAATGGAAAATTCATAATTACCTTCACCATCCATTACCTCTTGCTTTCCCCTATTGTCCCAGTAATCTTTAATAAAGTAGCCTTTCTCGCTATAAGTGACGGTCAATAACGGCTTTCCGTCAGGATAGTAATATTTCCAGTCACCAGTAGGGAAATTATTTCGGAAAGTTACCTCCCATTTTAATACGCCGTTTGGATGATAAGCTTGAAACAAACCTTCTTTTTTACCGTCTGTGTAAGTTCCGATGAGTATTCTATTGCCATTGGGCGCAAAATCGCGAAATTCACCTTCGAATGACTGTTTGGTGAAGTCGAATTTACTAACACGCTCAATAGATTTAAACTCGCACTCTTTCGAAACCAGATAGTAGTATTTGTCGAAATAAAAACGAATCAGCCCTTGATCTAATTTTTCGTAGAATACAGGCTTCTCATCCTGTGCGTGAAGGTTTGTAAAAATGCACACAGAAATGAATAACAATAGATGGATGAGTTTTTTAATCATAATATTAATGCGCTTCAAGCCAATTTTTGCCCTCTCCAATTTCTACAACCAATGGTACATTTGTTTTGATTGCATTGGTCATTTTATCCTGTATGATTTCCTTAAAAAGCTGTATTTCGCTTTTAGGTATGTCAAAAACCAATTCATCATGTACCTGCATAATCATTTTACCCGATAAGCCTTGCTGCTCAATTTCATTTTGAATGGCAATCATGGCAAGTTTAATTAAATCTGCGGCCGAACCCTGGATAGGTGCATTAATAGCATTTCTTTCTGCAAATCCACGAACCGTCATATTTGCCGAATTGATATCTCTAAGATAACGCCTTCGCTTTAAAATTGTTTCAACATAACCATTCTCTTTTGCAAACTCGATCGCATCACTCATATATCTTTTTATCCCTGTATATTGGTTAAAATACTCGTTGATAATATCAGACGCTTCTTTGCGTGATATGCCAAGATTTTGGGAAAGACCAAATGCCGATTGACCATATATAATACCGAAGTTAACGGCTTTAGCATTGCGGCGTTGTTCGGAAGTAACGGCATCAAAATCAGTATGGTATACTTTTGCGGCCGTTGCCCGGTGGATATCATGTCCTTGACTAAATGCCTCCATCATATTTTGATCTTTACTTAACTCGGCGATTAGGCGCAGTTCAATTTGCGAATAATCGGCTGATAGAATCACATGCTCTTCAGATCGTGGAATAAACGCTTTTCTTACCTCTCTACCTCTTTCGGTACGTATCGGGATATTTTGTAAATTCGGATTCGTCGAGCTCAGACGGCCAGTTGCAGCAACAGCTTGATTGTAAGATGTGTGAATTAATCCTGTTTCGGGGTTTATTAACTCTGGCAGCGCATCAACGTAAGTTGATTTTAGTTTTTGCATTTGCCTGAAGTTTAAAATATCTTGAACGATGTCTGATTTATGAGCTAATGCTAATAATACATCTTCTCCCGTTTTGTACTGGCCCGTTTTTGTTTTTTTCGCTTTGGGATCCAACTGGAGTTTGTCGAATAAAACTTCACCCAGTTGTTTTGGAGAAGCAATGTTGAAATTTACACCTGCTTTCTCAAAAATAGATCCCTCTAGATTTTTGATATCCTGCTCCAAAGTTTTTGAAAATTCTTCAAGTGCCGGAACGTCAATTTTTACACCATTTCGTTCAATTTCAGCGAGTATATATACTAATGGGAATTCAACATCCTGAGCGAGTTCTATGGTGTTGGTCTCGATAAGGAGAGGTTGAAATATATTTTTTAACTGTAATGTGATATCTGCGTCCTCGGCTGCATATTCCTTTATTTTTTCAATCTCCACATCGCGCATATTTCCTTGTTTCTTGCCTTTTTCCCCTATAAGTTCAGTGATGGATACTGGACTGTAATTAAGATAATTTTCTGCGAGGAGGTCCATACCATGACGGGTATCTGGATCAATCAGATAATGTGCAACCATCGTGTCAAAAAGAGGCCCTTTTACTTTTACACCGTATCGTGCCAAAAGTAAAATATCATATTTAATATTTTGTCCCACTTTTTCGATGTTCGGATTTTCAAATACTGTTTTAAAAATATCGACTACAGCTTGTGCTCCTTCACGGTCTGCTGGAGTGGGGATATAGTAAGCTCTGGCATTTTCAAAGGAGAATGATAAGCCTACGATGTCCGCGAGATTAGCGTCCAATCCTGTCGTTTCCGTATCGAAACAAAAACTATTCAAAGAAGACAGCTTTTCGGCAAGCTCTTTTTGTTTTTCTTGTGTATCGGCCAAAATATAATCATGCGCCGTATTATGGATGTTATTTATTTCAGTATTATCAACGATTGCTTGAGTAGTGACATCTGTTGTTGTCACGGTAGTTACTGTTGTAGAAAATAAATCCATTTGGCCAGTTGTGGAGGCGCTTCTGTCAAGAACGGAGAAATCTTCGCCGAAAACCCGTTTTCCAAGTGTCCTGAATTCTAGTTCCGCAAATAGTGGTTCAAGAATTTCTTTGTTTGGATCTTCCAGCTCAAGTGATTTTTCGTCCAGGTCAATTGGTACATCCAATAAAATGGTAGCTAATTTTTTGGAGATAAGTCCTTGTTCAGCAAAGTTTTCTACGTTTTCACGCATTTTTCCTTTGAGTTGATCCGCGTTAGCAATAATGCCTTCGACAGATCCGTATTCCTGCACAAGTTTTTTTGCTGTTTTCTCACCGATGCCCGGTATACCCGGTATATTGTCTACAGCGTCACCCCAAAGGCCGAGGATATCGATGACTTGACAGACATCAGAAACTTCCCATTTTTCCAAAATCTCTTTGACACCTTGTACCTCTGCTCCGTTACCCATACGGGCAGGTTTGTAGATAAAGATATTGTCCGATACGAGCTGGCCAAAATCTTTATCCGGTGTCATGCAATAGACCTTAAAATCTTGTTTTTCAGCTTTTTTTGCTAAGGTCCCGATAATATCATCTGCTTCATACCCATCCATTGTAATAATCGGGATATTGAAGCCTTCGATTAAACGGTTTATATAGGGAATAGAGGACGCAAGGTCCTCAGGCATAGACTCACGGTGCGCTTTATAAGCTTCAAATTCAATATGTCGGGCGGTAGGAGCTGCGGTGTCAAACACTACTGCTATATGAGAAGGTTGCTGATTTTTCAATACGTCCAAAAGCGTATTGGTAAATCCCATGATTGCTCCTGTATTTAACCCATTTGAGGTAATTCGGGGAGTTTTGCTCAATGCAAAATAAGCTCTATATATAAGAGCCATTCCATCTAAAAGAAATAGTTTTTTCACAAAATTGAATTTTAGTGTCTATTGCAAAGGTAAGAAATTCATTAACGGGTAAGTTTAATAAATTTTTCCGATTTTTGCAGCATGACACATTTAATGCAGCAGGAGTTATGAGAGGATTGGTAACTAAATCGACAGGTAGTTGGTATCAGGTTTTGGGCGAAGATAATCGAAGATACGATTGTCGGATCAAAGGGAAGTTTCGCACCAAAGGGATAAAAACAACGAATCCTGTTGCTGTTGGAGACTGGGTTCATTTTGAGGTGGAGCCGGATCAGGAAAGTGCCGTCATTCATGAATTAGAACCTCGCCGGAATTACATTATTCGTAAGTCTGTCAATCTCTCCAAGCAAACCCAGATTATAGGAGCAAATTTGGATCAGGCATTTCTGGTGGTGACTTTGGCCTCTCCACCGACTTCCTTGGGATTTATTGATCGTTTTTTAGTGACTACAGAAGCATATGGTATTCCGGCAGTAATAATATTCAATAAATTGGATCTATTCAGTGATGAAGGATTGGAGGTTTTGGCAGACTATAAGGCAATTTATACAGGTATCGGATATCCCTGCTTTGAAGTCTCTGCGTTAACGGGGACAAATATAGACGTGGTCAAGGAACTGCTTAAGGATAAAATAACGTTAGTGTCAGGACATTCAGGAGTTGGTAAATCAACATTAATCAATGCAATTGTTCCAGCATATGGATTAAAGACCGGTGAAATCTCCGACTGGTCCGACAAAGGAAAGCATACGACCACTTTTGCTGAAATGTTCGATCTGCCTTTCGGGGGGAAGCTGATTGACACGCCCGGCATTCGTGAATTGGGCATTGTTGACATAGAGAAACAAGAGCTATCCCATTTTTTTCCAGAGATGCGTGCCTTGATGAACCAGTGTCGATTTAATAATTGCAGACATATCAACGAACCTGGCTGTGTTATCATGGAAGCTGTGGAAAAAGAGCGGATCGAAAGTTCGCGCTACGATAGTTACCTCAGTATGTACCATAATGAAGATAGCAGAGCGTAATTAACATAAAGGGCTTCTCTTTCTTATTCATAAAAAATGCCCCAAAAAGTGGCTAACTTTTTGGGAACACTGCATCGATGGGGAGCCATTTATATTCATGTGATTAAATTCCAATACAAACGCCTAGCGGATGGATTGGGTTAATTTAAAAAGTCACGAAGATAGGTGCACTCCCTCGAAGCGATTGTAAAGAATGGTGTGTCTTTGTATTGTGCTCCCAATTCCTTGAAATATTTATTTTGCATCGAAAAACGATAGAATGGATTCTTTAAAGGCGAGTCGTAGTATTGCCAACGGGACTCATTGGTATACACAAAATCCTTCTGCTCACATTTGGCGAGCATAAAAGTGCATTTAGCTTTGAAATCCCTATCTGTACTGAGCGAACGGGCCTTGTTGTACCATTCTTTTGCTGATTTTGTTTGCAGGTAATTCCGTTGCCAGTGAAGTGTGGAAGCTGCATGATTATCTATAGACGACCAGTCATAAGACACCATCGACCATGCATTTCCATAGGTGCTCGTTTGATAGATTCCTGTTGCCATCTGGAAATAATACGCTGCTTTTTTCTGATTGTCTTTTTCCGTTTTTAGGGCATTTTCCAATCGTGCCATGCGTTCGGCATACTTTAGTTTCGTGGTGGATTCGCTCCCATATTTTTTAGGATAGTCATTTATGGTAACAATAAATGGATTGGGTTTGATGTCTTCTTGCTCTTCGCTATACCAATTCTTAATTTCCATTTTCTTATGATCTTTAGGTAGCCCTGCTAGGGTTTTAGCAGCTTTCTGAAAGTCGAGTTCCCGCAAATACGTCGTTCCTAATAATTCTGTGAGATAGTCACGATTGAAATGCTTGATATCTTTCAGCAAAAATTTGGATAAGGTCTGTTGCTGGCCGTTATCCGTGAGCAAGTTTCTGATTTTTAGTAACGTTTTGGGCGTTAGGCTATTTTCCCAGAAATGCATGGTTGACCATTGCATATTTTCCTCCAGTGAATCCTTCGCAAAACCATAGTTGTAAAAGATGTCAGCTTTCACCGCTGCCAAGCTTGCCATAGCCGTATCCTGGGTATTTAGATAATGTTTTACCACTAGGTTTTGTAAGATATTGCGGCATATCAAGCTATAGTTGCTGTGTTCAAAAGCATTATAACTCCAGCTTGGTTTTCTAGTGTCATTTTTACCGTCAAGTTTGGCCTTCTCTTCCAACCAGGTTAATGTTTGGGTCAACTTGATCTCATCCAGTTGCTTGCTATTTTGCCAGTCCGTCAGTTGGGTCAGTAAACGAGTAATTTGAAGCTGGTCAACCAATTTGGGGTTGAGGTCGGATTCGTTAATTTCTGAAAGATATTCCTTTGCCAAGGTGTTTTCCTTATTTATCCAGCTTAAGTATGCAGCGGTAATAAGTCCTAATTGCGGTTGCACATATTTTTTATCACGATAGAGCTGCAAGGCAAATGTGCGAACAGAATCCAGGTATTTTTTGGCGTCCCCTTTGTCCTCATTTCTTGAATAATAGGTATAGCTATCTCTATTGAGATAAAAAGACTCGTTCATTTCAGCTTCTATTTTGTTGACTTCGCGACCTAGTAAAACTGCATTTATGGTATTTGCTGGGTCAAGCTGATAACATTCGCTTAAATATTTCAGGGCACGACCGCTATTGCCGAAGCCTATAATGGCGTTAATATTGAATTTGTCTGCATCATTTTTGGCGTATTGAAAAATCTCGGCATCACTCGCAGGGATATAATGGAAATTGGAGTAAGCCAATATACGTCGTTCGGGACTCATGGTAAAGAGTTTAGAAAAGAGGTATGCAGCTTTTGCTCCATCACCATTTTTTCGCACAGCACCGGCATAATTCGACAGTGCCCAATTGAGAATGGCATCGTTCCCTTTTACAGGCTGCAGATACTTCTCATAGGTGGTCATACTTTTGGTATATTCTTGCCCAAATAGGTATAAACGGGCTGCCTGATAAGCGTAGCGGATATAGAGGAAACTATTTTTTGGGTATTTGGCGATCTGCTGCTCGGCAAGTTCGGCAAATTGTATAATTTCTTTAAAATTTCGTGTATCAGGATCCCAATAACTATGTTGTATATTAGTAATAGGCTCCTGTTTTTTGGTAAATATAAAATAAGCCCGCTCTGCCTCATGTTTTCCATCAATCAACGTCTTTAAGAAGGTGTTTCCACGAACAGAATCTGGTAAGTTTGACCAAGTAGATTTCTGTTGGTTGCTCGCCAAATTGGCCGTTTCAGTATTACTCTTATACATCAGTTGTTCGACATCCCCAACTTTTACTGCCGGTCCAAGATGCTTAACCCAAGCCTCCGCATTAATCAGGCTTTCTTTGACTGGCTCTTCATCACTATAGAGAAATTGGTACGGTATAAATTGAAAAGCCGAAAATCCATTGTCCTCAAGATGCGGCAAGTAATAGGTCGTTTGATTATCATAAGGGTCTATTTCTGGACCGCAGGCGATATTAGTTGCTATCTCTCCGAAGAAGAAAGCAAGTGTTGTGCTAGAAAGCAGCAATAATTTTTTGTAATTCGGCATTGCTATGGTTTGCTAGTGTAGCTTGATCTAAGTGATAAAAAATAATCCGATGTTCTTTTCCTTTTAATTCTCCCTTCAAAAATTTTGCCGTTTGTAAGAGATCTTCCTGGTTTACGGACTCAAATCGGATTATATCATCTTTTTTGAGATTGGCTTTAGGAAGATCTTTTGTTAAAATATAAAGATTGGTATTGGGGTTATGGGTGAATAAAGAAGCGTCTTTTATCTCTTCTTCACTGATATGTTTTGAAATGCCGATATAATTATTATTTCTAAAGACTACAAACCATTGAAATATGGGTAAAGCAATGTCCATCTCAATAGGGTAATTGTGTAATGTTCCGCTGAGATAGGTTTTCAGATCTTTTTGGTTTATAATGGAATTCTGAGGGCCAAATTGTCTCAGATTTCCCATGTTATAACACATCAACATTACTTTCCGGACGGGGGGTACTCCACTCGTGACTATGTTTTTGACCTGATGTAGTCTTAATGTTGAGCTTACTAGAATGTCTTTCAATGCGGGTAGCTGCTGTAAGTAGGTGAGAAGATAAAAGAATTTATCACGCGAAGTTTTTGTCCAGTCGCAATCCAATTGGAGTTCCTTGAAATTCTCCTTTCCTGCCTGTTTTATCTTGGCTACAATAAATGGTACAATTTTATTAGCCAATCCCCTAATCTGAAGGCTATCCATTTCCGTAAAAATACGCTGGTTGACAAACACGACGGGGATTACCTGCTGCTCCTTTGGTACAGGTTGGGTAAAGGTAATTGGACTAATAGGAACGGCCTGTACACCCGAAGGGTCAAAGTCAATATCCATTATTCTCACATAAATAGATTGCGCTTTAATTTCCTCTAGCGCGCGATTTTCTACAGTATCTAACTGAAATACAGTCTTCCAAAAATAAAAACCTGTGTCATGCGATGTTTTAGAACAGGATATTAAAAAAAGTAATGTGGATGGTACAAGAAATAAAAATAGTTGTGTTTTACGCAGCATATTCGCTTTATTTAGTCGTATGTCAAACAAAATGCGATTAATTTTGTTTGTTATTCAATAAAATAAAGACGAAATTACGAAGAGATCATGACTTTATGAAGCCTATTTTAAAATGGATCCTTGGTGTTATAGCATTTATCCTGTTGGTTTTGGCTGGCGGTATTTGGTATTTTAGCCACAAGTGGAAGCCACTTTTGGACACAAAACTCAAACAATTGGTGTCACAGGCAACAGACAGTCTGTATTCGATACAATACGATGATATCCATGTTAATTTAGTACTTGGAAATGTAACAATAGATAATTTACATCTCGTCCCAGATAGCACAGTTTATAGAAAACTCGTATTGGCACAAAAAGCGCCCGACAATCGCTTTGAGATCGCGGTAAATAGATTAAAAATAAAAAGCTTCGGTATCCGGAGGGTTCTGATGGACAAGGAGCTTTTCTTACATGATATTACTGTGGAAACGCCAAAGATCCATGTGATCAATGAGGTGCATAGCTACAATGATACGGTCAGCAGCGGGCCCAAAAAGCCGCTTTATGAGAAGATAAAAGACAATCTTAAAAAAATTCAAGTGGAGGCGGTTAACCTAAATAATATTGATTTTAAATATACGCAGATCCAAAAGGGAGTTCGTCAGAATTTTGAGATCAAAAAGGTAATGGTCCGAATAGATGATGTATTAATAGATTCGACTTCCGAACAAGATAGCCAACGCTTTTATCACAGTAAAATGGTGGATATTCAAGTACCTGGTTTTACGTATAAAACTCCGGATGGTTTTTATAAGGTGAACTTTGATCAGTTGAAAATCAATAGTAAAAGCCGGAATGTGCTGTTAACAAAAGTTGCCTATCAGCCAACATTGAATAAAGCTGCCTATTACAGGAAGAAAGGTGAAGGAGGAAGTTATGTGGTATTAAAAATGGATACCTTGCTCCTGACAGGCTTCAATTTTGCAGCGCTTTCCCGTGATAAGAAAGTATACACAAAGCATGCGCTTGTTAAAAATGGGACACTTTCGATTTATAGTGACAAGCATTATAAAAGCGCGCCGACCAGCCATATTGGACATGCTCCGCACATGAAGTTGATGAAAATATCAACACGAATGGGAATTGATTCATTAATCCTCGAAAATATGGGTATTTCGTATTCCGAAATGAGCGATGAATACAGTCAGATTGGTACAATTACATTCGACCATACTTATGGTACAATATCTAATGTTACGAACGACTCGACCAAATTGAAAAAGCAGAAGCTGATGCGTGCAAATCTGCACAGCAATTTTATGAATGTAGGTAGGCTAAACACCAACTTTGTATTTGATATGACGTCCAAAGTGGGCGCTTACACCTACAAAGGAACGCTTGGAAAGATGGACCTACCTGTAATAAACAAGATGATTCGCCCATTGTTGAATGTTGAAGTCAAATCTGGAAATCTAAAGCAGATCAGTTTTGATATTTTTGCCAATGATTATCGGAGCAAAGGAACATTTAAAATGGATTATGACGACCTCAAGGTAAATATACTGACTGAGGTCGGCGACGACGGGCGGCGTGAAAAGAAAGGCCTGCTTTCTTTTATGATTAATCAGGTGCTGTTTAATCCCAGTAATCCTGATTTGTATGGAAAATATACGGTCGGGCATATTAATAAGCGGCGCGACCCAAATCATCCGTTTTTTAAAGCATTATGGCAGACTTTATTGGTTGGAATCAAACAATGTGTCGGTCTTGGCCCAGAACGTGAGGCCAAATTGATGAATACCGCTGGAAAGGTTGAAAAAGTAGTGAGTGGAGTGAGCAAGGCAAAAAAGATGATTTCAAGTATATTTAAAAAACATAAAACTCCTGAAGAACTCCTGCAGGAGGAGAAGGAAGATGAGGCCAAAGCGGCTGCAAAGATTGAAGAGAAACGAAAGCGTAATCGTGAAAAGGCTGAAAAAGAACTTGAAAAAGAAGGTACAGATAATTGATCGTCCGTTTCACGTGAAAAGCTTTCGTAAGCGCTGATTGAATGGAGAATTCAGTGGCTATGGCATGCATAGAAGATAGATTTGTATTTTTTGGCAGATTTGTCTAGTTTACGGTACCATGATAGATTCGATTTTAAGTTTTATCCGATTTGTTTTCAAGTACAAAAATGGTCTTGTGGACAAAATCATGTTTTATGCAAGCATGATTTGCGCTGCAATAGTCATTTTTAATGTGGGATATGTCACTGACAAAGTGCTGGGAGAGTTGTTGGGCACAATTATCCATCATCTTTTTTTTATCCTCTTTTTTATGATCGCTCTACGCGAATCGTCCTCCATTTATGCGCTTCGAAAAATTGCCGTGGAGCATTATTCGGGAATAGTTATCCTCGCTTATTTTATATTTATTCTCATCGCGCGTTTTTCGGGTTTTGGAGCGCTCGCAGTATTTTCCAGAGAACAATGGATTTATTTGGGAATCTATTTAATTTTCATTGCCGAGCTGTCCAAAAGTACCCTTTTCTTTGATAATTTTTATTTTAATCCAACCATACTGTTTGTCATAAGTTTTCTGGTGCTAATCTTAATTGGAACAGTATTGCTGATGCTGCCAAGGACTACAGTGGAAGCTCCGTTGTCTTTCGTTGACGCATTATTTATGGCGACGAGTGCTGTATGTATTACAGGTCTTTCCGTTGCCGACATTTCAACAAATTTTAGTATGTTCGGGCAGACAGTCGTTATTATTCTAATACAGGTGGGCGGATTGGGAATTATGACCTTCACAGGCTTTTTTGGCTATTTTTTTTCCGGGGGATTTTCCTATAAGAACCAGTTGATGTTTGGTGAAATCTTAGGCGAAAATAAGGTTGCCTCAGTGATTAAGACACTACTAACAATGATATTTATAACATTATTGTTCGAGTTTCTTGGCGCAATACTCATTTTTAGTACTTTAGAACGTGCAAATTTTCCAAATTTGGGAAGTATGGTTTTCTTCTCGATCTTTCATTCCATATCTTCTTTCTGTAATGCTGGTTTTTCAATCCTATCAGGAGGAATTACCAATGATACCTATAAATTTAACTACCCTTTTCAACTGGCTTTGTCCGCCTTGTTCATTCTTGGCGGCCTGGGCTTCGGAATTGTATTAAATTTTTACACCTATATCAAAGAGTCTATTCTGCTTTATTATCATCGCTGGGTGACAAAGAAAAGCTATAAACACAAAGCCTGGAATTTTAGTTTCAATTCTAAGTTGGTCTTAGCATGTAACGCAGTTATTATTGTAGCAGCGACTTTATTCTTTTATTTTTTGGAACATGGAAACACACTTTCTCTCGAAAAGGGGCTTGAAGGCGAATGGGCGACTTCTTTTTTTATGGCTAATGCAGCACGCTCAGCGGGATACAATAGTGTCGACCTGAGTTTTGTGACTGCCCCTACTGTTTTTATCATTATGGTTCTAATGTGGGTGGGAGCTTCTCCGGGATCGACAGGAGGTGGGGTGAAAGTAACAACAGTGGCCTTGTCACTGATCAATATTATATCGTTGGCTAAGGGAAAGGAATACATCGAGATTTTCAAAAGACGGATAGCCAATGAATCTGTTCATAAAGCATTTGCAATTATCTTGCTTTCCCTATTTGTTGTCGGATGTAGCTGCTTCTCTTTAATTTTTACGGATCCAGATAAGAGTATGAAAGCATTACTGTTTGAGGCACTATCGGCCTATACTACCTGTGGGTTAAGTTTAGGAATCACGGCATCATTAAGTATGGGCGGTAAATTAATTATCGCTATAACTATGCTCATTGGACGGGTGGGAATGCTAACCTTGTTGGTCGCTTTCATTAAAAATTCAAAGCGGAGAAATATTGTATTTCCGGAAGAAAAGATCTTGTTTTAGATAGACTGAGAAGCGTTTTGACGAACTTTTGATTAACTTATCAGAGTAATTAGCCTATAGGTCGAAAGAATGCTGTACTTCAAAATATAGCTTGGAAATAACAGTAAATTTATTTTAGTTTGGGATATGAAGTATATTGTTTTAGGATTGGGGCATTTTGGACGCTCTTTGGGGGTACACCTAACTGAACTTGGCCACGAGGTGATTGGGGCCGACCGAAAGCTCAGTATCGTTGAACAGTTAAAAGACAAGATAACACACACGGTTTGTCTAGATACAACCGATCGAGAGGCGGTTTCATCATTACCGCTTAAAGATGCGCATGCTGTTATTGTAGCTATCGGGGAAGATGAAGGAGCGTCACTCATGACTGTAGCGCTCTTAAAGCAATTGAAAATAAAACGGATCATTGGGCGTATTGTTTCAGATCTTCAAAAAACTGTTCTGGAGGCAATGGAAATCAACGAGTATATTATGCCCGAAGAAGAAGCTGCCGAACGACTAGCCATGCGATTGGATAATATCGATATCGTTGATTCGTTCAAGGTTTCGGATAAATATTCTATTGTAGAAACTAAAGTGCCGGCCCGTTATGTCGGCATGACATTGCGTGAAGCAAACTTGACCAACATATACAAAGTCATTGTACTGACTACGGTCAAGATCACAGACGTGAAAAAAGATGGCGTGACAAAAGAGCAAAAAGAGGCTTCGGGAATAGCAATATCCGAAACCATGATGGAAGAAGGTGATATTTTGGTTGTTTTTGGCGAACTATCCAATATTAATAAGTTAATTCAAAAAGGAGAATAAATATGTTATTGACAACAACAAGTACTATCGAAGGGCACCAAATTGAACGTTATTTGGGAATTGTTTCTTCCGAAGTAGTTTTAGGTGCAAATGCGATAAAAGACATGATGGCCGGATTTCGTGATTTTTTTGGCGGCAGATCCAATTCCTATGAACGCGCATTTCAAGAGACCCGAGAAGCGGCGCTACGTGAGCTTGAAGACCGTGCACGCGCATTGGGCGCGGATGCTGTTGTTGGAGTTCGACTGGATTTTCAAACGGTTGGAACAGGGGGCATGATGATGGTAGGAGCGACTGGAACAGCTGTTAAAATGCGATCTTAAATACACAACGCCCTGAATAATGTTAGGGCTTTTTAATGATATTGAAGGAAGTCATATTGCGCATTCAGCGTTAATAGAGGTATAACTCGCTCTTGTTAGCAATCTACGCGATAATTATAATTGTATATAAAGCCAAATTTATCTAAGTTTGGCTTTTAAGACTTTTAAACAACCTAAGAGGATAAATGAAATCATCTGGATTTATCAGAATCACGTGTAATGCGTTCATACATACAATGGAATATGAACGACGAATGGACAGTTATATCGTAAGTTGAATAAATTAGATAGCTTCATCAACTTTAAAGACAAATTTATACGGATGAAAAATTGGTTTAAGGCAAATTCGGCTCATTTGATTGTTATAGCGATATTCATTGTGCTGGTATTTTTTTATTTTACTCCTGTTTGGCAAGGTAAAACACTCGCTCAGTCGGATGTGGTACAAGCACAAGCGGCGCAGAAGGAATTATTTGATTTTAAAGCGAAGGATGGACAAGCGCCTTTATGGACAAATTCCATGTTCGGGGGGATGCCAACCTATCAAATTTGGCAAGAAAATGAAAATAATATTGGTACCTATTTCTTAAAAGCCGTCAAGTTCGCCTTTCCCAGCCCAATGGATACGGTTCTGTTCTATTTGTTGGGAGCTTATTTTCTCTTTAGCGTGTTACGCATCAAGCCCTGGCTGGCTGCGGTTGGCGCTGTAGCCATAGCCTTTACATCCTACAATTTTATCTATATCGAGGCCGGGCACATCACTCGTGCGAATGCAATTGCATTTATTCCGCCTGTTATCGCCGCGGTCATTATGTGTTATCGCGGAAGTAAGCTGTGGGGCCCTGTATTGTTAGCCTTGTTTCTTTCCCTTGAAATTCGTGTCAATCACTTGCAAACGACCTATTATCTGTTGATGCTTCTTATGGTATATGTGATTTTTACATTCATAGATGCGCTGAAACAAAATCAACTGAAGGCGTTTTTTATTGCCTCCGGGAGGCAGGTTTTTGCAGTTGTCATCGCTTTGATGGTCAATGCATCTATTTTATTGCCTACTTGGGAGTATAGTAAATTAAGTACCCGTGGGCATGCCAATATCACAAAGGTTGATAATGCCAATACCAAAGAGAAGGGGCTTGATAAAGAGTATGCTTATGAGTGGAGCCAAGGAATTGGTGAGACGATTACCTTTTTGATTCCTAATGCCTATGGCGGTTCGACTGGCGGGCAGTTGAACGAGAAGTCACATGTGGCTAAGTTTTTAATGGAAAAGGGAGGGGTGTCGGAAGTCCAGGCGGGGCAGTTTGCAGAAGGCATGCCAACCTATTGGGGTGATAAGCGCTTTACCTCAGGGCCATGGTATTTTGGCGCTGGGATCTTTTTCCTATTTGTTTTAGGTCTTGTTATTGTCAAAGACCGGTTCAAGTGGTGGATTCTGGCAACAACCATTCTAGCATTGCTACTTTCATTTGGAAGAAATTTTACACTTGTATCGGATCTTTTCTTTGATTATTTCCCGATGTATAATAAGTTTAGGGCGGTTGAATCCATCTTGGTTTTGGTTTCTATTACGGTACCTATGATGGCAATTATGGCTGTCAACGAGCTTTTGATACGTGCGAAGGAAATCCCCAACTTAGATAAAAAAGTTCTGTATACCTTTATTGGAGTTGGTGGGTTCTGTTTGTTGATTGCTATTATGCCCGATCTATTTTTAAACTTTAGAAACGCCGGACATAGCAATCTGATAGAGATGTTAGAGCACAATATAGGCGATAAAGCCTTTGCAACAGAATTAGCAAACCAGTTAGTGCTAGACCGCAAAGATATTGCGAGCAAAGATGCCTATCGTTCTTTTTTCATTATCCTATTAACATTCGGTTTTGTATGGATATTTCTAAAGAAAAAGTTAAGCGAGGGGATATTATTAGGGGCATTATTGGTGTTGTTCCTGTTTGATTTATGGAGTATTGATAAACGTTTCTTAAATGATAAATCGTTTATGGATAAAGGAACTACTGCACAACAGGTATTCCAGCAACGTGAGGTAGATCAATTGATATTAATGGATAAAGATTTAAGTTACCGCGTACTTGATCTGACGTCTGATCCATTTTCGGATGCGCGACCCTCTTATTTCCATAAATCGCTGGGAGGATATCATGCTGCAAAATTGATGCGCTTTCAGGAAATTTTGGAAAATCAATTTAATGGGGCGCTGAATGAAGATGTTCTAGACATGTTTAACGTACGTTATTTGATTACGACAGATCCTCAGAATCAGTCCCAACGTATCGTTAGAAGAAGCACAGCTGCAGGAAATGCATGGTTTGTCGATAAGGTAAATTTTGTAAAAGGGAATGCAGAGGAAATGCAGGCAATCAGTTCTTTTGATCCCCGTAAAGAGGCTTTCGTCAATCAACAATATCAGAATGAAATTAAAGCGAAGACTTCGAGTGCTTCAACAACTGGCCAGATTAAGCTAACGTCTTACCATCCGGATAAAATGCAATATGAATATACTGCAACAAATGATGCATTTGCTGTATTTTCGGAAGTATTTTATGATAAAGGGTGGAAAGCATATGTGGATGGGAAGGAAACGCCTATCATTCGTGCAGACTATATCCTGAGAGCCTTACAGTTGCCGGCAGGTAATCATAAAGTTGAATTCATCTTTGATCCAGAGTCGCACAAAATGGGGAATCTATTGACTTTGATCTCCTCCTTCATTCTTGTTGCAGGAATAGGAGCAGCGCTTTATCTCACGTTTAAACGAAATCAAAAGGAAACAGCGGTTTAAAGCTGTTCCTTTTTTAAGCATTTTAGAGCTTTAGAATAATTTGAGCTGCGGATCGGTTATTCTAAAGCTCTTTCTATGATGCGGTGTAGAGCCGTGTGCCAATACAGCTGTTCTGTGCTTAATTGTTGGATACCCTTTGTTGTTGAGCCAGTCGTAATCTGGATATGCTAAAGCGATGTTGTTCATATACTCATCGCGATAAGTTTTGGCCAGAATTGAAGCTGCGGCGATGGATAGGTACTTGCCATCGCCCTTGACAATACAAGTATGCGGAATTTGCTGATAAGGAATAAACCTATTGCCATCGACAATGATATACTCCGCTTTTGTCTTCAAGAGATCAAGAGCTTTGTGCATTGCTAAGTAGCTCGCATTGTGAATATTTATGCGATCGATCTCTTCCGCTGAGACACTGGCAACCGCATAAGCAAGGGCTTCACGTTCAATAATCGGCCGTAGTGCCATTCTTTTTTTCTCGCTTAGTTGTTTGGAATCATTAAGCAGCTCGTGATGATAGTCTGTCGGGAAAATCACCGCGGCAGCGAAAACAGGTCCTGCCAAACAACCCCGGCCCGCTTCATCACAGCCAGCCTCTATCCACTCTTCCTGATAATATGATAATAGCATGTTCAGTCTTTAAAATAGCCGAAAGTACAAATAAATTTAGAGTTATCTATTGTAACTTCTGTGTGAAGATCGCCCATTTACATTAATTAACACTAATAATACCTTTTTTTGTAAGAATTTGGAGCACCATACTATGAATTGTAATAATTTCAATCATACAATAAAGGGTGGTTTCTTATTTTGACCCTATTGTTTCTTAAACTTGAGCAATAGTTGTCGAGTCAAAAAGTTATCAATTATAGCAATATAAAAATAAGTACTATGAGAGGCTTTATGCTTTTTTTGTTTAGTATGCTGACGGGGTGGACTGTTTATGGCCAGACGAAAAGTGTACAAGGTATGTTGAAAGACGACAAGAATCGAATTGTCGCAGGTGCAACGGTGAAGTTGACATCGAAGTTAGATTCCATGACTACAGGATCCAATATGGCGGGGATTTTTATCTTTGATAAAGTTAAAGCCGATACATTTAAAATCACGGTTTCCAACCTTGGATTCGAACGTTTTGAGCAGGAATTTACAATTCCTAAAGGTGAATCAAAGCACATTATTCCAAGTTTAACTTTACAACAGAACTCGCAGATGCTGGAGGAAGTGGTGGTTGATGGAGTACCTACTGTTGTTGTCAAAAGTGATACCTTGGAATATAGCATGAAAGATCTGAAACTCCGTGATGGGGCAGTTGCTGAGGACGCTTTGAAAAAGTTGCAAGGCGTCGAAGTCGATAAGGACGGTAATGTTACAGCACAGGGTGAATCCGTCAAACGCGTTCGTATTAACGGGAAGGACTTTTTTGGTGGGGATGTAAAGACTGCGACGCAGAATTTGCCCGCTAATATTATTCAAAAAATGCAAGTCATCGACGATTATGGCGATATGGCGAATGTGACCGGAAATAAGAACGGTGATTCAGAAAAGGTATTGAATATTCAAATTGACCCCAAATATAATACAGGTCATATGACCACTCTTCGGGCAGGTGTGGGGACAGAAGATCGTTACCAAGCTACAGGTATGTGGATGGGTATGCGTGAGGGTGAACAAATTTCGGTGTTGGGAAACTTGAACAATACCAATGCGCCCTTATTCGATTTTAGTACAGTAGGTGGTGGTGCGCGTCGGGGTCAAGGTGGTGGCGGTCGCCGCGGTGGTGGTGGTATGTTTGGCGGTTCGGACGGTTTGACGAAAATTGGCTCCATAGGACTGAATTACCGTAAAGACTTTAGTGATAAACTGACTGTTTACGGTAGCTATAGTTTTAGCCATAGCAATAATACCACGCTATCTCAACGGTTTCAGGAAAATACATTGCCAAATATTATGCAGACGGACAGTGTAACATCCAATTCGAATACCATTGGCGATAGCCATCGTTTTGAAGCTAATGTAGAATGGAAGCCAACTACAAAAGATTATATCAAAATTTCACCCCAGTTCGGATATGACAATAGCGATGTAACAACAGGTACCAATTCGCTCACTTACCGTAGTGGAGCATTTAATAATTCGCAGATTCAAGATGTTTTTGCTAATTCCAGTGCACCCAGATTCGGTATTAGTGGATTGTACAACCATAAGTTCAACGATAAGGGGCGGAATGTCTTTGTAAATATGAACTTTAACAATGCAAAAACAACGAAAGATCAAAATGCAATTTTAGACAGGCTATTGGCTGATCCCAACAATGCAAGTGCTCCTTTGGATTCAATTTATGAAAAAACGATCCTGGAAGCAAATAATAAGAGTTGGAACGGGGGAGCGTCAGTAAATTATACGGAGCCTGTTTCTGAAAAAGGAAAAATAGAATTTACCTATGACTTTAACAAAAATAAGTATGACAATTCGAACAAACAACAAGGGTTTGATCGGGATGGAAACTTAATTGCTGAGGATCCCAAATTGAATTTTGATTATAACTATGATTACTCCTTTACAACACATAAAGTTGGGGCTAACTATTTGTATAGTGGCGATAAAATAACCTATTCCATTGGCGCTGCAGCTCAGCCTTCTCAGTTGAGAGGTGATGCCATCAGTTCAGGTTTAGTGGTGCCGATTCATCGTAATAATATGAACTGGATGCCTATTGCGCGTTTTGAGTATAAATTCTCTAGGCAATCTAATATTACCGTCAATTATTCCGGAACACCGAATGAACCTTCTGTTACGCAGATTTTACCATTTGATATGAGTACAAACAGGACCAGTATCGTAATCGGTAATGCAAATTTGAATCCGGAGTTCAGTCATCAACTGAACGTGAGATTTCGTAAGAATGACTTTCAAAAAGGGAACAATTTCTTCGCTTTTGTTAATGCTGGGCTGACCAACAATAAAATTGTGAGCTTGAGCAAAAGCTATTTTGATGATTTAATCGATTATCAAACAGGTCAGACAAACTCAACCTTAGTTTCCGAGACCCGTTATCTTAATGAAACAAGCGATAAACCATTTAATGTGAATTCTTTTTACCACTACGGGAAATCCTTAAAAGAAAAAACATATAATATTATGTTGATGGGGGGAATATCCTATAACAAAAATATCGGATATGTATCTACGGAGAAAGATGATGACATCGGTCAAAAGAATGTTGCACGCAATATCGTGTTGAATCAAGGCTTGATGTTTAGATATAACCCGTCGGAAAATCTGGAAATTAATCCAGGCGTTCGTTATCAATTTAATCATACGGAAAACTCAGTGACAAACCGTAATACGAATGTTTCTTCGTGGACGCCAACCTTAATTGGTTCGGTTAATATTACAAAAAATACGATTTTCGGAGCAGATCTATCCAAACAATTCAATAATGGGTATGGTGCTGGTATCAATGCAAATCCTTTTGTCATAAATACGTACTTGGAGCAGAAATTCTTAAGTCAGCAACGAGGGACTGTACGTCTACAGGCATTTGACTTGTTGAATCAGCAAACGAATGTCTCCCGGACCTTCAGTGAATCGATGATTACTGATAGCCGTACAAACCGTTTAGGAAGATATTTTATGATTTTGTTTACCTACAAATTCCAAAAATTCGCTATGGGCAATCCTGAAGGAGAGAACAGATTGCCAGGGGGAATGAGACCTCCGCGGATGTAACCTGATTTCTATTAGATGTAAAAACGGTCATAGTGATTTCGCTATGACCGTTTTGCATTTTAAAATGCCTAGTTTTGTGACGACTTCATGCCCCATACGATTTGCAGATTGAGCAAAGTGGCAAAATATCGTAAATATGGAGCGCACAGGAAAAGATAAACTAAAAAGAAGCAATAGCAAGCTTGTACTGCATGGAATACGAAATTATTAGACTTTCAAACGGAATACGCGTAGTATTTCAATATCAAAATTTACCGGTTACTCATGTCTGCATGGTCATCAATGCTGGATCGAGGGATGAGTGCGCAGGAAAATATGGTGTGGCTCATTTCATTGAACATCTTTTATTTAAACGTACTGAGAGACGTTCTACGCAACAGATAATAAATCATTTGGAATCCGTTGGCGGAGATCTGAACGCCTATACGACGAAGGAATATACTTGTGTACATGCTTCCATGCTACAGCCTTATTTAAATCGAGCATTAGATCTTTTTGAAGATATCTTTTTTCATTCTACTTTTCCCGACATAGAAATTGATAAGGAAAAGTCGGTCATTGTTGATGAAATGGCTTCCTACCTAGACAGCCCTGAAGAGTCTATTGTAGACGATTTTGAAGATCTCGTTTTTCAGGGATCGGGATTGGGGCATAATATTTTAGGATTGGAAGATCAGCTGCTCGCACTTCAAAAAACGGATATCGTTGATTTTATGCGGGCGAATTATGATACAAATGAAATGGTCATTGGTATCACGGGGAATTATACCCTAAAGGAAGTGGAGCGATTGCTGCACAAAGTGTTCGGCACGGTTCCCTCAAATACGATAGAACGTATACGAAATGATGTAAGACCGCTCATTCAGCAGCATGTTACGGTAGGCAAACCAATCAATCAAGTGCATTATATGCTCGGTTCATTGGCCTATAGTTATCGTGATGAGCGTAAAACGGGGCTGCTGCTTTTGAATAATATGCTTGGTGGAATGGGGATGGGATCCATTCTGAATCTTTCCATACGGGAGAAACATGGAATAGCTTATACCATCGAATCTAACTATACTATTTTTTCAGATACAGGGTTATTTAGTATTTACCTCGGCACAGATGAAGAAAAGGTTGAAAAAGCGAAGAGGCTCGTCTTTAAAGAGCTCGCTAAGCTGAGCGAGCAACCGCTGTCTGAAACTGCTGTAAAAAGAGCGAAGCAGAAATTTATTGGGCAGATTGCTTTGACCGAAGAAAACCGTATGAGTATGATTATCTCTGCTGCGAAAAACGTGATGGACTATGATCGTGTGATCTTATTGGACGAGATCATTGAAAAAATTCAGGACTTGACTAGCAAAGAACTATTAGGAATTGCACAAGATGTATTTGATCCGAAGAAGATGTTGTCGCTTAGTTTTGTTCCCGAGGACTAATTGTTATCGTGGGGGATACCTCCTTTTAGAGATAGATGGTATTGAAATAGATCGGGTGGCGATCGGAGAATCGTTTGCTGAAATGAATTTATATTGCATATAAAAAGCAATTTATCTAAGTTTGCGTTTACGGGAATTCGTTCTCATCAAACATGGATTGCCGAAGGCAGATTCAATACCTCTGGTAGCAGACAAATAAACGAATAAAAATATAAGGGATGAAAACAGCATATGTATTTCCTGGTCAAGGAGCCCAATTTGTTGGAATGGGACAAGACCTGTATAATTTGAATGATGAAACGAAAGCTTTGTTCGAACAGGCAAACGATATTTTAGGGTTTCGCATCACGGATATTATGTTTTCCGGTACAGATGAGGAATTGAAACAAACGAAAGTAACGCAACCAGCTATTTTTTTGCATTCGGTCATTTTGGCGAAAGCATTAGGAGATTCTTTTCAGCCGAACATGGTTGCCGGTCATTCTTTGGGCGAGTTTTCGGCTTTGGTGGCTGCAGGTGCATTGAGTTTTGAAAACGGGTTGAAATTGGTCGCACAACGTGCCAATGCGATGCAAAAAGCATGTGAGCTTCAGCCGTCAACGATGGCTGCTATATTAGGTCTGGAAGATGTTGTGGTGGAGGATATCTGCGCTCAGGTTGATGAAGTTGTTGTGGCTGCAAATTATAACTGCCCTGGACAATTGGTTATTTCGGGATCGATCGAAGGAGTGGACAAGGCTTGTGCTTTGTTGACCGAGGCTGGTGCTAAGCGGGCATTAAAACTAAATGTAGGTGGTGCATTCCACTCCCCATTGATGGAATCAGCTAAAGTTGAATTGCAAGCAGCTATTGAAGGGGTAGAAGTGTTGTCGCCTAGCTGTCCGATTTATCAAAATATTGATGCTAAACCACAGACAGATCCAGTGGTTATCAAGCAAAATTTGATCGCACAGCTAACGGGGGCTGTTCGATGGACACAAACGGTACAAAATATGTTGGCCGATGGTGCGACAGCATTTGTTGAAGTTGGTCCTGGTAATGTATTACAAGGATTGGTCAAAAAAGTCGATCGTCAGGTACAGACTTCTGCGGCTTCAGTAACGGGCTAAGAATAGCATCGGATAAAAAAAGGGTCGTATGATCCATTCGTGGTCGGAAGATTTTTCTTCCGACTTTTTTGTGCCAATAACAAAATAAAGTAAGAATTTTTCTTGTAACAGCGAAGTATCAAGTTGACACCTCTTTCGGCCTTTCTTCGGAGCTTGTTCGGTACTTGTTCGGTACTTGGTCGGAGTTTGTTCGGTCGCAACCGAACGAGCTCCGTTGTATATACGTATGATATACGTTGAAGGATCGGGTGAAGGGCGAAGTTGGTAAGCGGGAAGTTTTAGGTTATTTATCTTTAAACATCGTATAATGATCTTTCATCACCTGTAAGACAAAATCATTGGGAGTCATTACATCAGGGTGTTTAACGTCCATGACTTTTTCCAGACGTTGAACTAAAGCCGTTAAAATTCCCACATCTCTTCTGTCAAAAGCTGTCTGATAAATCTCTTTAATCGAGTTGGCATCTTTGTCACTCAGTTTAATTACTTGAGGAAATAGAATTGGGTGATTCTCTAATGTTTCCTCATAGATGGTGTCGCCCAATTTTAAGGCAGGTTTGAGACTAATAACTGACGTTTCTCCGGCAATATCTCCAATGCGTTGCCCATTTTTTGATAATACGATTGATGTAATGGCGACTCCACCCATTGTCATCCAAATATCTACGATAGATAAACTCCATCTGGACAAGTACTGATAAAAATTAGCCCGTGAACCGTCGAGCTTAACAACTTTTATTTTCATTATTTTCTTGCCAACCGTTTGCCCGCCAAAGGCCGTTTCGGTAATCAACGTATAAAAAAAAGCCGGTAAAGTCAGTGCCATCATGATCCCATAAAAAAGATAGGGATCATTACTGGTGATATTTAAAGTGTCCAAGAGGAAGAAACAAAAGAAATAATAGCAGACTATAATAAAATAGTCTATTGCAAAGGCTATCATTCTTGAGCCAAGACTGGCAAGATTATATTCGATTTTTACATTTTGTGCTGTATTTATCTCGAGCTTATTCATCTGTAAAATGATTTGAATTTAGTGGCAATATAGAATATATAAGTCAATTTTGCAGTTATTTGTGCTTTTCAATCACGGATATTTCCTATATTTGGTTGAGCCAGTTAAAAAAATTAATGAGAGAAGCATCATTTGTAGAACGAAATAAAGAAAAATGGACGTTAATTGAAAATAATTTGTCAATTAATACAGCGGTTGATCCGGATGAGCTGGCTTCAAATTATATTGAGCTGACAAATGATCTAGCTTATGCGCAAACTTTCTATCCTGAGAGTAAAGTAAAGGCTTACTTAAATGAATTGGCGGTGAATGCGCATCAGAAAATCTATAAAGATCAAAAAGCTTCCAACAATAAGTTTAAATCTTTTTTTAATGAAGAGATACCACAAGCAATTTGGTGTATTCGTAGACCGCTTTTGTACTCCTTCTTAATTTTTGTTTTGGCTTCAATTATCGGTTTTTTGTCGTCTGTGTACGATATTGATTTTGTTCGTCTTATTTTAGGCGACTTCTATGTGGATTCAACGATAGAAAGTATAAAAGCAGGCGATCCTGCTGCGGTATACGGAAAGGGAAGCAATTTTGGTTCAGCAATTTGGATTACGATAAATAATGTGCGTGTTGCTTTTATGGCTTTTGCTGCCGGACTATTTTTTAGTGTTGGGACGGGGTATGTCTTGTTTAGCAATGGTATTATGCTAGGTGCATTTCATCATATGTTTTTCCAATATGGCGTTATGGGGAAGGCTATGTCAGCGATCTGGATTCATGGTACCATCGAGATCTCGGTAATTATTGTGGCCGGAGGATGCGGGTTAGCACTCGGCAATAGCATCTTATTTCCAAAATCTTTTACCCGTTTAACTTCTTTTGTCCGTACGGCAAAGATTGCGATGAAAGTGTTGGTCAGCACAATTCCTTTTTTTATTATTGCCGGTACATTGGAAGGCTTTGTAACAAGATATTATAATGTTTCAATTTGGTTATGTGCATTAATTATCGTTTTATCTCTACTGGCAATCCTCTATTTTTATGTTATTAATCCATATCGACTAGCAAAACGATTTCAATGGAAATAAACTTTGAATTTCAAAAAGAACGGAAGGTAGGGGACTTTGTGCAAAGTTTTATAGATCTTTTTAAATTGATCTATAGGCATTTTGTATCTACTATTTTTGGTTTATCTGCTGTTCCGCTAGCCGGAATTGCCTTGGTTTATTATTTTCTGTCAACAAAAATCACATTCTCTGCTAATAGTGATTCTTTTGAGGACATCGATGCTCTGACTTGGGCTGGTTTACTTATTGTGGCGCTGATTGCTTTGGGACTTTACGTTTACGGTATTTCTATCGAATATTTTGTACTGCTTAAGGAGCGCAAGAGTACTGCATTTTCGGGTGTGGAAGTGCTTAAGAATTTTAGATCAAACCTTGGGAAATACTTTATGTTTTTGATTGCCATGATCTTGGCATTGATTGTCGTGTTTATTCCCTTGGCCATTGTTGCTGCGATTTGTGCATTTATCCCTTTTGTCGGAAGTTTTGCTATCGGAATATTGGCGTCCATGGTTGGTATTTGGTTATTTTGCTCATTTTTATTTTATCGCGAAGGCTATTCGGATCTCGGAAGTTGTTTTACAGATGCCTATGTAATGCTAAGCAAAAAATTGATTCAGTATGGTATTGCTACCTATATCGTAAATTTTATTTTCCAAATGGCTGTCATGATGATTTCTATTGTACCATTGGTTATCATGGGGATACTGTCATTCAACTTCCTCGGAATAGATGCTGCTTTTTTTGACTCATCCTGGGGAAAACTGCTGATGACATTGGGAGGTTTATTTATCACATTATTTACGTTGTTTCTTTATATGTCCGGAGTTTTGGCCAACGGTATTATTTATGAAACAGCGAAGGATCTCAAATTCGGAGAACGGATTTATGGAATGATCGAAGAGATAGGAGGAAAAAGTGAATAAACTCTTGTCTTTTTTCTGCATTGCTGGTTTGTCAATGATGTATGCTTGTGATCCGAAACCGGAGAACGTAGATGCCGACAACAATAGTGCCGATTCGCTCCATGTGCAAATAGATTCTACCTTAGTGACAACCGATTCTGTCGCTATTGACTCGATAGTTTTAAAAGCACCAAATGGCCAACAGGAAAAAGATGAAATTGATCTGTGGGATCCAACATTATTTGACTCAATTCCAAAATATACCGAAGAGCGTTCGTTTAGAATGGACCCTTATCAGGATATCATCAAAAGGTACGAGACGGACGATTTTGTTTATTCAGAAAATATTAAAGATCGGGTAAGTGCATTACAGCGCATTCTTGCCCGGCTCGCGGATTGGATTGGGAGCATCACCCCAGATAATCCTTATAAATTTCGAGAAGAATTCGGATATGTCTTTGCTTTTTTAGCTGTTATCGCACTAGCCTTTATCCTCTATAAAATACTTTACAACAAGAACCAATATTTTATCAAACATCGTGAGGAAGATAGCGAACTGGACGTTTTAGCGTATGTAGAGCGAAATCTAATGAATAGCAACTTGGAGCCTCATATACAGGAAGCTATTAAAAATAAAAATTATGCTCTGGGAATTAGGTATTTACAGCTACTCAATATTCAGAAGTTGGCTCATGCTGATCATATCAAGTGGAAGCAAAGTAAAACAAACGCTGAATTTGGGCAGGAAATAAGGGACGAGGAAATTCGTCGGGGATTTTTGGAGTGCACACGAATATTTGATTATGTCTGGTTTGGTCAGTTTGAATTAACGGAAGCTAACTTTACCCAATATCAGCAATTGTTTACCCAATATCAAAATCAAATTAAATGAAAGGATCGGTAAAATTTGGATTGATATTATTCGCAATTGTTTTGGTGCTCATTGCGCTTATCGACGCTACAAGTAAGAAACCAATTATCTGGGATCGGACATTTGATGCAAAAGACAAAAATCCCTTTGGAGCCTATGTGTTACGTCAAGAACTTGAACATATCATCGATCAAAAGAATACAACGATTGAGCGGCCATTGTACGAGTATCTAGACAGCGCAAAGAAAACGGACGCTAACTTGTTTTTTTATACCTCTTATTTTTCAATGGGTGAAGCTGCGGAAGATAAATTACTGGATTATGTGAATCGGGGAGGCAAGGCAATGATTGTCGCTGAGGAAATTGATCGTTATTTTTTGGATTCCTTGGGGGTGGAAACGGATAGTTTCTATGGTTACAAAAAAGGGGTAAATATAAAAAACCAAGTACGCGTTCGGCTAATGAATGATAATAATAAAATTCATTACGGTAAATCGGAGCTTGGTGAAGTGTTCAAAAAACTCCCTAAAAATGCAACTATTTTAGGTGCGATTACCTATAAAGAATTTGCACTACCTAACTTCGTGGCGATTCAATTTGGTAAAGGAACAATTTACCTGCATTTGACTCCGGATTTATTTGGAAACTATTACCTGCTGAATTCGGCGTCGCAATATGCTTATGTTGCCAAATCATTATCTTATTTAGATGATAAGCCGCTCGCTTGGTATGATTTTAAAGCAAACATGGACCAATATCGTACGCCTTTGCGTGTGTTGCTTCTGAATGATGGTCTTCGGCAAGCCTGGTATGTTTTGTTGGCGGGGCTGGTTCTTTTACTGGTGTTTAGAAGTAGGCGTGAACAGCGTGCAGTGGCGGTAGTGGCTCCAGAGCCGAACCTCTCAAAGGATTTTTGTGGAACGATTGCTACTTTATATTATGAAAATGGTGTACCCGGGAATATGGTTGCCAAAAAGATAGATTACTTTCTTCACGACCTTAGGAACCGTTTTCATTTAGATACCTTGGCGTTGCGTGAAAACGACTTCAGTGAAGAACTGGCTGAACGGTCTGGAGTCTCTCTGATGGAGACCCAAGCTTTGATCAAGTTGATTGTACGCATGCAGGATGCTAAACAACATGATTTGGTCGATCTTAAATTGATTAATGACACTATAGAAGAGTTTAAACATAAAGCAAAAATGATATGAGTGACTTCGATAAATATATACCTTTTGAAAACCGAATAGATGTATCGGTTTTGTTCGATAAAATGGCTCAGGTGAAAGCAGAGGTCAAAAAAGTAATCGTTGGACAGGATCAATTGATTGATATGCTTCTGATCTCCATTTTGGCTTCTGGGCATTCCCTGATTGAAGGATTGCCAGGGGTTGCAAAAACATTATCTGCAAAATTGATTGCCAAAACCATCGATAGCGAATTCAAACGTATTCAATTCACACCAGATCTAATGCCTTCGGATGTGACGGGATCATCGATATTGGATCTGAAAAGCAATGAATTCGAGTTTCGCAAAGGCCCTATTTTCGCAAACATCGTTTTGATCGATGAAATCAACCGTGCTCCGGCAAAGACGCAGGCTGCGCTTTTTGAAAGTATGGCCGAACAGCAGGCATCGGTTGATGGAACTACTTATCGATTACCCGCTCCTTTTGTTGTTTTTGCGACGCAAAATCCAATCGAACATGAAGGAACTTACCGTCTGCCAGAAGCTCAATTAGATCGCTTCCTGTTTAAAATTAATGTGAGCTATCCAGAGTTTGAGCAGGAAATGGAAATATTAAAAGAACATCATGCCCAAAAGGAAGTCAATAAAGAAGATCAGGTTCAGGCAGTGGTTTCCGCAACAGAAATTTTAGCATTTCAAAAATTGATCAAGTCTATTTTTGTTCATGAGGAGCTGATAACATATATTGCTCAAGTTGTTATAAAAACACGAACTAATCCAAGTTTGACACTCGGAGCCTCACCTAGAGCTTCTATTGCTTTACTGGAATCAGCGAAAGCTTCAGCAGCGGTTAGCGGTAGAGATTTTATTACTCCTGAGGATATTAGAAGGGTGGCATCGGCCGTATTAGGACATCGTGTTATGTTGACGCCAGAAAGAGAAATGGAAGGCTTTACAACAGCCTATGTCATCGACCAAATCATTAATTCTGTTGAAATTCCAAGATAATGAAGAAATTAAGTCAGCTCTTTCTAACAAATCAATTTTTCTACTCGCTATTAAGCGTAGCAACACTCTTTACATTGTCTTTTTTCGTTAAGGAGTTGTTTATTGTAGCTTGGATTGTTTTTTGGATATGGCTGGCAATTTTGGTCTTTGATTTTATTCTCTTATTTTCTGGAAAGGGGAAAATAGAAATCACAAGGGTATATCCTGAAAAGCTCTCCAACGGAGATGAGAACCCAATGAGACTGATTGTGCGTTCTTTTTATCCTTTCCGAACAAAGGTGGAAGTTTTGGAGGAGTTTCCTGTTCAGCTTCAAATTCGCGATAAGGATTTTATGACCCATCTACCCAGCTTTCAGGAATCGGAAATATCATTTTCGCTGCGACCGACCCAGCGGGGGATCTATAAGTTTGGACGTTGTTTGGCACTAGTGATGCGTCTTGGATTTTTCAAAAGAAGATTTGTCACTAATCAGGAAGAAGAAATACCCTGTTACCCATCTTATATACAGTTAAGAAAGTATCAGCTTTTGGCGACAAGTAATAGACTGAATGAACTCGGGATAAAACGTATTCGACGGATTGGATCGGCCATGGAATTTGATCATGTTCGCGATTATGTTCAAGGCGATGACTACCGTCACATGAATTGGAAAGCATCTGCGAAAGTGAAAAAGTTGATGGTCAACCAATATGAAGAAGAGAAGTCGCAGCCGATCTATTCTTTTATCGATCTAGGGAGGGCAATGCGTATGCCTTTCAACGGCCTGAGCTTATTAGATTATGCTATCAATGCTTCGTTGGTTCTTTCGAATGCAACGATATTAAAGCAGGACCGCGCGGGCTTATTAACCTTTTCAAAGGATATCAATGCATTTATACCCGCTGAGAAAAGGAATAATCAGATGCTTAAAATTTCAGAGTCACTCTATAAGGTATCGACTAAATTTGAAGAATCGGAATTTGGAAAACTGTATAGTTATGCCAATGCGCATATCAATAAGCGTTCACTAATTTTTCTTTACACCAATTTTGAGACCTTAGATTCCCTTAAACGGCAGATAAATTACCTGACTATGCTGAATAGAAGTCATATAATCGTCGTCGTCGTATTTAAAAATGTGGAGGTAGAGGATCTGGCTAAAAGTGTACCGAAAAAGACGATAGATATCTATAATCAAATCATTGCTGAGAAGTTTATCTATGAGAAGCAGCTTATTGTACAGGAGCTTATCCGTCATGGATTTCAGACTATTTATACTGCGCCGGAAAATTTAACCATCAATTCCATCAATAAATACCTTGAAATTAAGGCACGAGGACTTATTTGATGATCGAGGTGTCTTTGACCATAACTTTCGTCCAAAGGTGCTGATATTTTTCAATTGCTTTTAAATGGACTGGATGTGTCTCATAGCTTGTTATATCTTTAAGATCTTTAAATGTAACAATCAACGTGTAGTCAAAACTATTGTCTACTACAGGCCTCGGGTTTGTTTGAGCAGGTACGCCGTAGTGGAGTGTCTGAATTACGTCGATTTTCCGAAGCTCCTCAAAAAACTGGGTAAAATTCATTTTGTCTTTTTCACTGATATCTTTCTTAAGCCAGAAATTAACCACGTGGACGATGGTATTGGTCTGAATATCTTGGCTGGGGTGAACTGGATGAGCCCATGTTGGGGCAGTCATAAGCACCATAGGTGCCATAAGAAAATTGCGTCTTTTCATGATTGAAACGGTTTAGAACTATGAAGATACAAAACGTTCCTGATTTCACAAGTATCAATTATAAGGAAAGCGAAAATGGGCTCTTCTGCGCATGAAAATTAGACCTGTTCATTAAAAATACAAAGGGNNCCCTTTGTATTTTTAATGAACTTGGTGGTCTTATAGACCAAATTCTGCTTTCACCTTCTCGATATAATCCAGTTTTTCCCAAGTAAATAGTTCAACTTCAACCTGCTTTTTCTCGCCTGTCGAGCTTTCAAATTCTTTTATTACTTTTTTGGGTGTTCTTCCCATGTGTCCATAAGCTGCTGTTTCTGAGTAGATTGGATTTCTCAGTCCCAAACGCGTTTCAATCCCGTATGGAGTCATGTCAAATAAATGGGCAATTTTTTCAGCAATTTGACCATCGGTTAAATTTACTTTGCTCGTTCCATACGTATTTACATAGATACCCATCGGATCTTTTACACCGATCGCATAAGAAATTTGTACGAGAATCTCATCCGCGACCCCTGCGGCCACTAAGTTTTTGGCAATATGGCGTGTCGCATATGCTGCAGACCGGTCCACTTTAGATGGATCTTTTCCTGAGAAAGCACCGCCACCATGTGCACCTCTCCCCCCGTAGGTGTCCACAATTATTTTTCGGCCCGTAAGACCTGTGTCTCCATGGGGCCCGCCGATAACGAATTTTCCAGTAGGATTGATATGAAACTTAATTTCATCGTTAAATAACACTTGAAGTTCTGGCTTTAATTGTGCTTTGACACGAGGAATTAAGATCGTTTTGATGTCGTGTGTAATTTTGTCCAACATCGCTTGCTCTGTATCAAAGTCGTCATGTTGTGTCGAGATGACAATGGCATCAATTCTTTTCGGTTTGTGATCGTCGCTATATTCCAGTGTAACTTGAGATTTCGCATCAGGTCGTAAATACTTGATTTCGTTATTTTCGCGACGCAACTCCGCCAATTCATACAGTAAGCGATGAGATAGGTCCAATGCCAAAGGCATAAAATTTTCGGTTTCGTTATTCGCATAACCAAACATAATCCCCTGGTCACCTGCACCTTGCTCTTGCCGTGTTTTACGGTCTACACCTTGGTTAATGTCCGCAGATTGCTCGTGAATCGCGGATAATACGCCACAAGAATTTGCTTCAAACATATATTCAGATTTGGTATAGCCAATCTTTTGAATTACCGAACGTGCTATCTTCTGAACATCGAGGTATATGTTTGATTTAACTTCCCCGGCGAGGACCACTTGTCCTGTTGTTACCAACGTTTCAATAGCGACACGAGAATCCTCGTCCCATGCTAAAAAATTGTCTATTAATGCATCTGAAATTTGATCCGCAATTTTGTCTGGATGCCCTTCAGAAACAGATTCCGACGTAAATAAATAAGCCATTCTTTACCTGATTTTAAATATTGGATTTGCGCTAGAATGAATTAACAGCAAAGTGATAAGCGCCGTGATAGCGAAGGGTTTTAGCACTTTTTTACTGTGGTTGCAATCTCCTTGTCGTTGCTTTTGTGATGCAACAGCACGCAAATCAGTCCACATTCTATTTTTTATGCGACAAAGCTACAATACTTTAAGGATTATTTAAAATCAAATTTATATTTTAATTTAAAAAGTATAGTCACATACTTTAAGATGCACAAAGATTACATTATTTTAAGAAATTCGTAATTTCCGCTATCTTTGGGATATGTCAGAACGTAAACAAATATTGTTTGTTATTAATCCGATTTCAGGAGGAAAGCACAAAACATCTTTTAAAAAGCAGGTGTTAGATGTGCTTGATCTACAAAAATTTGATCCTACTTTTCAACAGACAGCTAGACCGAATCATGCCTATGAAATTGGGTTGAAAGCCATTGAAGAAGGATATGATGCGGTTATAGCCGTGGGAGGCGATGGAACAATCAATGAATTGGGATCAGCTTTGGTTGGGTCTGGAATTCCATTGGGGATTATTCCTGAGGGTTCGGGCAACGGTTTGGCGCTTTACTTGGGCGTACCTATGAATGAAGCTGCAGCTATCCGCCGGATTAATCGTTTTGAATCAATCGAGGTGGACTGTGGTGTTATCAATGAAAGAAGATTTTTTAATATTGCTGGTTTGGGATTCGATGCATCCGTGAGCGAAAATTTTGCTAATGAAAATATTCGTGGACCGTTGGGATACATGAAATCAGTGTTTAATGTGCTCAGTAAATATCAACCCGCACATTACAAATTAACCATCGATGGAAAAGTGTACGAAAGACAGGCTTTTATGATCAGTGTAGCGAATTCTCCTCAATATGGAAATAACGCCTATATTGCGCCGCAGGCTTCAGTGAATGATGGTATTTTAGATGTCTGTATTGTGCACAAATTCCCACTTTATATATTGCCAAAGATGATTTTTCATCTGTTTAACAAATCGGCAGATCAATCCAGTTATGTAGAGATCATTCCTGGGAAGAATATACGGATTGAGGTGGATAAGATTTCACCAGTACACGTCGATGGGGAACCAATCGAACTGGGAGATAAACTGGATATTTCCATTATGCCAAAAGCCTTAAAAATAATTTGCTAAGATCATGAGTAAAAATAAAAAACAGTCTTATGAAGGGGTTGTCTATTCCACAGATGATAGCTTCAATTATCAATTATCTGATTTTTTTCAGGAACAGGATACTTTACCAACGAATCAGCAAAACTTGAAAGTACAGCTTGATCGCAAAATGCGGAAAGGAAAAGTTGTTACGTTGATCACAGGGTTTGTAGGAAAAACCGAAGACCTGGAAATTTTAGGTAAATTGTTGAAACAGAAGTGCGGAGTGGGCGGAACCGTAAAGGATGGCGAGATCATCATCCAGGGGGAGTTTAAACAAAAGATCTACGAGTTGTTACTTAAAGAGGGATATCGCGTAAAATTAGTGGGTGGTTAAACAAGTATTGCGAGAATATTCAGATTAAATCTAATGAATTGTTTATTAGGCAAGTATGGTTTGTGTGTAACCTGTGTGTTTGTTTGATAATATGAGTAATCACTTACTTTTTGTAATTTAAAATCTTTGATTTTCTTGCATATCAAAAAAAAAATGGCTTTCATTGTAAAATAATTATTGCGAATAAGCGATTTAGCAATGAGAAACAATGATTATATAACGGGAGCTGCTGAGAAAAATAACACACATTAACGGTGTTTCAGTTTAAAAAAACAAATTTGATTTTTTTTACATATTTAAGAGGAATATTTTAAATTTGACATTAAATATTAAATTTGCTTTGCAAATTGATTTCAAAAGCGAATAGGAGTACATATAATTTAAACAACATTATATATTTAAACAACAGTAAAAAACTAAAAATTAGAAAAATGGCAAACGCACCTAAAACTGCTGCAAAACAAGAGAGCAACAACGGAGGATCTTTCTTTGCTCAAGCTGCAATCATCATCTGTTTCATCGTGGGTTTCTGTGTATGGAAATTTGTGATGGGTAATCCAACTAACTTCGTTGATAACAATCCAGAAAATGCTCCTAACCCAGGTAACTATTTAGGAATGGTTTACCATGCTGGGGCTATCGTACCTGTTTTGCTTGGTTTATTCTTAATGGTATGGGTTTTCTCGGTAGAACGTTTTATCGTTATCAACAAAGCTTCTGGTACTGGAAACGTTGGAAACTTTGTTCGTAAAATCCAAACGTTGATTAATGGTGGAAACATCGATTCAGCTATTGCTGAGTGTGACAAACAAAAAGGTTCAGTAGCAAACGTTGTGAAAGCTGGTTTATTGAAGTACAAATCAGTATCCGTAGATCCTGAAGTGAACACTGAAAAAGCGGCTATTGCAATCCAAAAAGAAATCGAAGAAACAACTGCATTGGAAATGCCTATGTTAGAGAAAAACTTAAACGTTATCGCTACATTAGTTTCTATCGGTACATTATGTGGTCTATTGGGTACGGTAACAGGTATGATCAAAGCCTTCTCGGCATTGGCAACAGGTGGTGCTCCAGATTCAGCTAAATTGGCGAACGGTATCTCTGAGGCCTTGATCAATACAGCAACTGGTATCGCGACATCAACATTCGCTATCGTATTGTATAACATCTTTACTGCAAAAATCGATAAATTAACTTACTCTATCGACGAAGCTGGTTTCTCAATCGTACAAACATACGCTGCAAACCACAAATAAGAACTATGATGAAAATATTTGATTTTTTTAAATTTAGTTTATGGAAATCAAATATTAAAATCATCATAGGATAGAAGATTGAGTTTTTAATTTAAAAAGAAGAATTTAAAATGGGTAAAGCAAAAGTAAAAAGAGCCAGTACGTCGATCGACATGACAGCGATGTGTGACGTATCGTTCTTGCTGCTTACGTTCTTCGTCTTAACGGCGACAGCGCGCCAACCGGAAGCATTGACGGTGGATACCCCAGCATCGACTACGAAAGATAAGTTACCTGATTCAAATGTAGGTATGATCACAATAGGCGATCAAGGTAAAGTTTTCTTCGGTACGACTGATCAACAAGTTCGTGTAAAAGCACTAGAAAGAATGTCAGCAAAGTATGGCGTTGGCTTTTCGCAAGAAGATTACGATCGTTTCAAATTGATGGAAAACTTTGGTGTACCAATGTCTAAATTGAAAGGGTTATTGGCCTTAGACGGAAGTAAGCGTACAGAAAAAGGCGTGCAAACTGGTATTCCTATTGATAGTACTGAAAACACTTCAAATGAGTTGTATTATTGGGTTCAAAATACTCGCCTCGCAGCTGAAGAAGTGAATAAGGAAAAAGAAGCATCGGATAAAAATTTCGTGCATCCTGGACCTTTGAAGATGGCTATCAAAGCAGATGCGAATGAAAAATATCCTTCGGTTAATTTAGTTATTGAAACATTGCGTAATCAAAAGCAAAACAAATTTAGTTTCATAACGGGCATGCGTGCTGAGGACAAATAATTGACGATTTAATAAGAACAAACGATGGCAGAATTAAATCAGGATAGTGGTAAAAAAGGAAAAGGCGGGAAAGTAAGATCCAAAAAAAATGGGGGTAAGGTAGACCTTACAGCCATGGTGGATCTGGCCTTCTTGTTGATCACCTTCTTCATGTTGACCACGTCCTTAAATAAACCGCAGGCAATGGATGTGGCTATGCCAGACAAAAATAAAATTAAAGAAGAACAAAAAGATGAACTGCTTACGGCAGATAATCGTTCCCTTACAATTTTATTGGGTTCTGACAACAAAGTCTCTTGGGTATATGGTCAAGTAGCTAATCCGATCGAAGGGCCTACTGTTGCTGGTTATGGCGCAGATGGGATCCGTAAGGTCTTGATGGAGAAAAAGGCTTATGTACCTCGCGTTTCAGGCGGTAAAGACATGATTGTAATCATACGTCCTAGTGAAAAATGTACACAACGAAATCTGGTTGATATTCTTGACGAGATGAAAATTGTAGACGTTAAACGCTATATGATCGGAAAGATTACACCAGAAGAAGTCGAAGTGTTAAAACGTGACAATATCTATAATGATTAGTTATTAGATTGACACATAAAACTAAAATAAAATGATAGGGTCAAAATTAGATATTTTTAAGAAAGAATGGCTTGACGTCGTTTTTCAGGGCAGAAACAGGGAGTATGGAGCCTACGAGCTTCGTAAACTTGCGCCCAAAGCGACTAACAGGGGGCTTCTTGTCGTTATCGGCATTGTGGCCATAGCCAGTTTCCTTAGCGTTTTCGGAAGTAAGCTGTTCCCGAAGAAGCCTGTAGAGGCACCTCCGGCAGTCACTGAAGTTACGTTGGAAGACCTTGAAGAAATCAAGCCACCAGAACCGCCAGAAGAGGAACCGCTTCCACAAGAACCGGAAGAGAAACCTCAACAAGTGGCCATGGATGTACCGAAAGAAGATTTGGTTCGTTTCCCTGAACCTAAAGTAGCTCCTGCAAACAAAGTTGTAGAAGAAGTTGCTTCTCAGGAAGAATTGAAGGATCCAAATAAAACTCCAGCGCGTATTACCTTGAAAGGTAGTCCGACAGGTACTTCGGTTGCCCGTGGTGAATTCGGTTCAAAGAAACAAGATGGTGCGATCACTGGAGCAAAAAAAGGAGATCCGAATGGTAATGGAGATGAAATTCTTCCATTTAATGCCATTGAGGTTCAACCAATGCCTGTAGGTGGTATGCAAGCATTTATGTCGTGGGTAGGTTCGAACTACGAGTATCCTGCCGCCGCAACAGAAAATGGTGTAAATGGTGTAGTTGAGGTATCGTTCGTCGTAGAAAAAGATGGTAGCTTGACAGACATCAATATCAAACGTGATTTGAAATATGGTACTGGTGATGCAGCTGTAAGGTTGCTTAAGAAAGCGAAGAAATGGAAACCAGGAATTCAAAATGGTCGTCCAGTTCGTGTAGCGTATACTTTACCAATTCGATTGAACCTGCAAAATTAGAATGACAAATTTTAATTCAAATAGTAGTTCAAATTATAGACAGAAATCGCCTCTGAAGCGGTTTCTGTCTATTTTAGGACTTTTTATGTTTGGCTTTTATTTTGTTTTGGGCCTTTTGATTATATTCTGGGACAATTTTCCGATTGAAATTAATCCAACTTACAAAACAATTTTTGGCGTCGTATTGATTCTGTATTCATTTATGCGGTTTGTGCGGCTTTGGCAAAATAATTTTAATTAAGCGCCTCTTTCTTTTAGTTTTAACCAACTCTCTCTTCAAAAGTTAAACTATTCTTTATTTAAACTGTCTTATTTTATGATGTATCGTATGAGAAAATATAAAATGATTCTTATGATGCTAGGCGTCTGTATGGGAGTATTTGTTTCGTGCAAAAATAAAACGAAGAGTACAAAGGAAGGAGAGGATATTCTAACGGGTAAACTTCCGGTTATTGTTGATCAGACTTTGTTGCCTATCATCCAAGAATCTGCGGATGTTTTTGAAAGTTCTTATCCAAATTCAAGTTTGGAGTTGATCGCTAGGCCCGAGATTAAAGCGGTAAATGCTTTGCTTTCTGATTCGGCTTACGTTGTTGTATTGACGAGAAAATTGACAAACGAGGAAGGTAGCTACTTTCAGAAGCGCGGTATTCAGCCGAAAATCTTTCAAATAGCTTCCGATGCAGTTGTACTAGTCAATAATCGCAATAGTAAGGATACTATTATGTCACAAAAAGACGTTAAGTCTTTGTTGGAAGGTAATTTAGCAGGGCAACGGTTGATCTTTGATAATGCCAATTCGAGTACACTACGGTATTTGAAAGATTATTTCAAATTAAACAAAATTGATCCGAAAGCTGTTTCAGCAATGAAGGATAGTGAGGAAGTGATGAAATACGTCAGTGATAATGCGAATACAGTGGGTGTTATTGGCTACAATTGGTATTTGAAAGCTGTAGAAAAAAATTCGAATTTATTGGATAAAATTCGTACATTGAGCATCGGAAGTAGGGATCAAGGGGGTGAAAAGATCAATTTCTATAGACCATCTCAATCGACTATAGCTGATGGCGTATACCCTTTTGTGAGGCCTGTCTACATTATGAATTATCAGCCAAATATGGGCTTAGGTTTGGGTTTTAGTGCTTTTTTGACAGGCGATCGCGGACAGCGAATCGTTTTGAAAGCGGGATTGGTTCCTGCCACAATGCCTGGGCGTGAGATCATTATTAGAGATGAAAGTTATATTAAATAGATAATAAATAGTACAAAAATAGATTATGACAAACAGCAAATTATTATTTAGTCTTTTATTGGCCGGATCTGTGGGCACAGTAAGTGCACAAAGTTTGAAAGATGCTAGAGCAGCCATCGAGGCTGAAAATTATGGTAAAGCTAAAACTATCCTTCAACAGTTAGTGACTAAGCAACCTAAGAATGGAGATAATTATTTCTATTTGGGTCAAATTTATTTGGTAAACGACAGAGCGGATTCTGCCGCTACGATTTTCAACCAAGGTTTGGCCGCTGATCCAAAGGCTACAATCAATAATGTAGGTTTGGGTTATGTTGACTTAATGAAAAAGGATAAGGCAAGTGCGGAATCTAAATTCGCTTTGGCAACGGCAAAATTAGGTAAAAAGGATTATGAGCCATTGTTGGAGATCGGTCGTGCATATATCAATGCACCTGAACCTGATTATGCAAAAGCGTTAGAGTATCTCACACAGGCGAAGGAAAAAAACAAAAAAGATGTTGCTATTCCTATCGCGTTAGGTGATGCGTATCGCGGCTTGAAAGAAGGATCTTTGGCTTATACTAGCTATGGTGAAGCGACGGATATCGATCCGAATTCGGTTCAAGCTAAAGTTGGACAAGCGGTAATTGTACGGGGTGCACAAGCTTTTGATGAAGCCATCACGCAATTAGAAGCTATCGCGGCGGAGACGCCAACTTATGCTCCTACTTATCGTGAGTTAGCTGAGACTTACAACCAATGGTCGAGGTTGCCAGGCACTTCTGATGAGAAATATGTTGAGTTAAATAAAAAGGGTGTTGAGCAATATAAGAAATATCTTGAAGTTGCTGGCGATAACTCGTTGGAAGCAAAAATCCGCTATGCCGATTTCCTTGTTTATGCACGTCAGTACGATGATTTGAAGGTAGTTTCGGAGGAATTAGCGCAAAATCCTTCTGTAGATCCAAAAATCTACCGTTACTTAGGTTATATCGCTTTCCAAAAAGCTAAAGATTATCCAAAAGCATTGGAGTATTTGAATCAGATGTTCAGCAAAATGGAGAAAGATCGTGTAATTCCATTGGATTATATGTATTTGGGTATGTCTGAAATCGCTGCTAATAGTCCAAAACATGTAGAGGGTGGTGCAGACAGCACAGCCACAGCCGCACCGGTGTTGACGCCTGAGAATGAGGCAAATATTCAAAAAGGTATTGCTGATATTAAAAAAGCAATTGATTTAGACAAAGAGCTTTTGGGCGAAACTGCAGAGCTGGCTTTTGCTAAATATCAAGAGCAAGAATTGCAGACGGCGGCCTCTCTTTTTGAACTAGTGGCGTCTTACACAGATAATAAAACGTATTTGTTTGATGCAAATTATTATGCTGGTGAAGCTTACTATCAAATCGGTGCTAAAGAAGATGCAGGTAGTAAAAACGAGGAGCAAGTTGTGGTTAATCAGGAGCTTAGAGATAAAGCCATAGCTGATTTACAAAAAGCACAGACGTTCTTATCAGTAATTGAAACAACTGACAATAAAGAAGCGCAAGATAAATATTTGATCAATGCACTTTATTACAAAGCTTTTGCTGCTTTAACAGCAGATAACCTGGAGCAACCTAAAGGTGATTTCGTAGCTTCATTCCAAAAATTGATTGAAACAATCAATCAACGTGGTGCACAAGAGAAAAATAAGAATTATTTAATAGACGCAAATACGTATATCGGTCTTTACTATTACGTGAAACAAGATCTTCCTAAAGCGAAGGAAAGTTTCCAAAAAGTATTAGCTATAGATCCAGCGAATGAAGCTGTTAAAGGTTACTTAGAAGGTTTAAAATAAGCTTAAGTAAAATCATTCTAAATTAGGCGTAGATAGTAATATCTACGCCTTTTTTGTTTTGTTTTTTACCATGGAATCTCTATATTTAAAGATAGTTACCAATATAAATTTTAGTTGAGATGGAGCAAGCCAATAGTATGCCGATAGACTACTTGCCGATATTTATACAGCTTTTAGTAGCTGTGGGATTTGGAGTAAGTACGATAATTATTACACATCTTATCGGACCAAAGGTCCGCACAGAAAACAAGCTTGGAGCTTTTGAGTCAGGGATTGAAGTTATCGGAAATGCGAGGCAGCCGTTCTCAATCAAATATTTCTTGGTGGCCATCCTATTTGTGATATTTGATGTGGAGGTCATTTTTATGTACCCTTGGGCTGTAAACTTTCGTGATATGGGATTGCAAGGCTTGATAGAGATGTTTATTTTCATGGGACTGCTTTTATTAGGCTTTATCTATGTGATTAAGAAAAAAGCATTAAACTGGGACTAGATGTCCTCATTATGGTTGGTTTTTGGCCAACGATACTAAACCTATAAATCGACTTTTCATGAGTGATATAAAATTAGCACAAGCTCCCCCGGGAGTAGAAGGCGCAGGTTTTTTTGCGACGAGTTTAGATAAAGCCATCGGCTTGGCGCGAGCCAACTCGTTATGGCCTTTGCCGTTCGCCACATCCTGTTGCGGTATCGAGTTTATGGCTACAATGGGTTCAACCTATGATTTGGCAAGGTTTGGCGCCGAAAGACCTAGCTTTTCACCGCGGCAGGCAGATATGCTATTGGTCATGGGTACTATTGCAAAGAAGATGGCGCCTGTGCTAAGGCAGGTGTATGTGCAGATGGCTGAGCCGCGTTGGGTAATCGCTGTAGGGGCCTGTGCCTCTAGCGGTGGAATCTTCGATACTTATTCTGTGCTGCAGGGGATCGATGAAATTATACCGGTCGATGTTTATGTGCCGGGTTGTCCCCCTCGCCCCGAAGCAATTTTGGATGGAGTATTGCGTTTGCAGGACATCGTGAAGAATGAATCCTTGAACCGGAGAAATACGCCAGAATATAAGGCATTGCTTGAAAAGTACGGAATTCATACAAATAAATAAACGATGGAAAACAGTTTTTTATTGGATAAGCTCGAAGAGAATTTTCCCGCAAAGATTCAAGAAATTCCGGATGCTCACGATCTATTGACCGTCATTGTTGAAAAAGAAGACCTGATCGAAGTGCTTCGTTTCCTGAAGTCGGGTAGTGAGCTGCAGTTTATCCATCTGACCGATATTACAGCAGTACATTATCCGCATTTGGAGAAGGAATTTGCTGTCGTTTATCATATCCATAGTCTAGTTCATAATATACGGATACGGGTGAAAGTGTTTTTACAAGGTCCGAATCCTGAGATTCCAACTGCGACTGTGGTTTGGAAAGGTGCGAATTGGATGGAGCGTGAAACTTATGACTTTTTTGGTGTCAATTTTATAGGACACCCCGATCTGAGAAGAATTTTGAATGTTGATGATATGGAGGTATTTCCTATGCGTAAGGAATATCCTTTGGAAGATCCAAATCGCGTAGATAAAAAAGATTTGTATTTCGGCCGTTAAAGTATACAATATGAGCGAATTTATTAGCAAGATAACACCCAATCAACCCGTTTTTGAAGATAACGACCCACAAGATGAGTTGATTACCTTAAATATTGGGCCAACCCATCCCGCCACGCATGGTGTATTTCAAAATGTTGTTCAGATCGATGGTGAGCGTATAGTGAGTGGTGTGTCTACAATCGGTTATATTCACCGGGCGTTTGAAAAAATTGCAGAACATCGGCCGTTTTATCAAATCACTCCATTGACAGACCGTCTGAATTATTGTTCCGCACCAATCAATAACATGGGCTGGCATATGACTGTTGAGAAGCTTCTTAAGATAGAGATTCCTAAGCGTGTGCAGTATATGCGTGTCATTGTTATGGAGCTTGCGCGCATTGCAGATCATATTATTTGTAACGGAATCTTAGGTGTGGACACAGGAGCGTTTTCGGGATTTCTATATGTTATGCAAGAGCGTGAATTTATCTATGAAATCTTTGAAGAGATATGTGGCGCTCGTTTGACAACTAATATCGGTCGTATTGGAGGATTTGAACGTGATTTCAATGCTATAGCCTTTGAGAAAATACGTGAATTTTTGAAACGCTATCCTCCTGTATTGCAAGAGTTTGAAGAAATGTTTGTTCGTAACCGTATTTTTATTGAACGGACTTCAGGAGTTGCTGCTGTAACGGCAGAAGAAGCTTTGGATTACAGTTGGTCAGGTCCTATTTTGCGGGCGACAGGAGTAGATTACGATGTGCGTGTACAGAATCCTTATTGCTCCTATGACGAATTTGATTTCGATGTGCCTGTTGGCACTACAGGCGATGTCTATGATCGATTTATGGTACGGAATGCCGAAATGTGGCAATCTCTTCGGATTATAGAGCAGGCATTGGACAAAATCGAGAAAGAGCCTAAAGGGGTATTCCATGCCGAAGTGCCTGATTTCTATTTGCCTCCAAAAGAGCAAGTGTATACCAATATGGAGGCCTTAATCTATCATTTCAAAATCGTCATGGGTGAGGTCGACACACCAAAAGCTGAAGTCTATCATGCCGTCGAAGGTGCAAACGGTGAACTTGGATTTTATTTGATTCATGATGGCGGACGCTCACCTTACCGTCTTCATTTCAGAAGGCCTTCTTTTGTCAACTATCAACTATTTGCGCCAATGAGCGCAGGAATGCTGATTTCAGATGCCATAATAAATATGAGTAGTCTTAACGTTATAGCGGGAGAACTAGATGCTTAGTGTAAAACAAAATAATGAACATGTAACGTTTTCTCCTGACTTGTTGGCCAAGTTTGGAGAAGTGGTCAGTCGTTACCCTGAGGGAAAGCAGAAATCAGGCCTATTACCCATTTTACATTTGGTCCAGGCGGAGTATGGTTGGGTCAGCGCAGATGCGATGGACAAGATTGCCATGTATCTTAATATATTACCGATCGAGGTATATGAAGTCGCTACATTCTACACAATGTTCCTATTGCAGCCTAAAGGGAAATACGTGCTGGAGATTTGTCGCACAGGGCCTTGTTGTTTAGTTGGTGCAGAACGTATTATGGCGCGATTAGAACAAAAGCTAGGCGTGAAAGAAGGGGAGGTCACAAGCGATGGACTTTTTTCCTGGCGCGGCGTCGAATGCTTGGCAGCCTGCGGTTTTGGACCAGTCTTACAGATTGGCCCTGAATATACATTCTACGAAAATCTGACGGAAGATAAAGTCGACGAATTGATTGATAATTTAAAAGCTAAAACAGAATAATATGGCGCGTAAACTTTTGTTGACTCATATCGATGTTCCTGGCATCAATACCTTTGAGGTCTATCGGCAAAAAGGTGGTTATGTTGCTGTTGAGAAAGTATTAAAGAACATGTCTCCTGAAGAGGTTGTTGAGGAGGTTAAAAAGTCGGGATTACGCGGTCGTGGAGGAGCTGGTTTTCCGACAGGGATGAAGTGGTCCTTTTTGGCCAAACCCGAAGGAGTGCCCCGCTATTTGGTATGTAATGCAGACGAATCTGAGCCAGGGACATTCAAGGATCGTTATTTAATGACGCATATTCCGCATGCACTCATTGAGGGAATGATTGTATCCAGCTTCGCTTTGGGGGCTCATACGTCGTATATCTATGTGCGTGGAGAAATGATGCCGCAGATCAGAATCCTAGAGCGTGCTATTGCTGAAGCGAAGGAGAAAGGCTTTTTAGGAAAAAATATCTTAGGATCCGGTTATGATCTGGAGATCTACGTTCAGCCGGGGGGAGGAGCCTATATCTGCGGCGAGGAAACTGCTTTGTTAGAATCCTTGGAAGGAAAGCGCGGTAACCCGCGTATTAAACCTCCTTTTCCCGCGATTGCGGGCTTATATAATTGTCCTACAGTGGTAAATAATGTGGAGTCAATCGCAGCGACAGTTCCGATTATAAATTTGGGCGGCGATGAGTATGCAAAGATTGGTGTAGAACGTAGTACAGGAACAAAATTAATATCTGCGAGCGGAAATATTGTAAAACCAGGTGTCTATGAAATTGAACTTGGTCTGCCTGTGGAAGAGTTTATTTACTCGGACGAATATTGTGGCGGTATAGCCAATGGGAAGCGAATGAAAGCTGTTGTGGCAGGGGGCTCTTCGGTCCCTATTTTACCGGCCAACTTAATTTTGAAAACTGCAGCTGGAAATAGTCGATTGATGACCTATGAGTCGTTGGCAGATGGCGGCTTCCAGACCGGTACAATGCTTGGATCTGGCGGTTTTATCGTATTTGATGAAGATCAGTGCGTGGTGCGTAATACCTGGAATTTTGCACGTTTCTATCATCATGAAAGCTGTGGACAATGTTCTCCCTGTCGTGAAGGAACGGGATGGATGGAAAAAGTGTTGCATAAGATCGAGAGCGGCCACGGCTCGATGTCGGACATTGATTTGCTATGGGATGTCCAGCGAAAAATTGAAGGAAATACAATCTGTCCACTCGGTGATGCTGCAGCATGGCCGGTGGCGGCTGCAATAAGGCACTTTAGGGATGAATTTGAATGGCACATTCTTCATCCGGAAGAGTCGCAGACACGAAATTATGGATTGGCACATTATGCTGATCCTTTACAACCAATAGTATCATAATAGAAGCTGTAACGCTAAATAAATCATATCATGGCAGAAGCGGAAGATGTAAAGTTTAAGGTCACCATCGATGGTATACCTGTAGAGGTTGCTCCTGGGACAAGCATATTAAATGCTGCGAGACAGATCGGCGGTGATATTGTCCCTCCGGCAATGTGTTACTACTCCAAATTGGAGGGAAGTGGCGGTAAATGCCGTACCTGCTTGGTAAAGGTATCCAAGGGATCGGAAAAAGATCCTCGACCTATGCCAAAATTGGTTGCTTCTTGCCGTACAACGGTGATGGACGGTATGGAAGTGCAAAATATAACGTCTCCTGAAGTAATAGAAGCAAGAAAAGGGGTTGTTGAAATCTTATTGATCAATCATCCTTTGGACTGTCCAATCTGTGATCAGGCAGGTGAATGTAAATTGCAAGATCTTAGTTACGAACACGGCAGTGCACATACGCGTTACGAATTCGACCGACGTACTTTTGAACGTATCGATCTGGGTGATAAGATCCAATTGCATATGAATCGCTGTATCTTATGCTACCGTTGTGTGTATGTTGCCAATCAGTTGACCGATCAGCGTGTACATGGTATCTTAGGACGAGGTGATCATTCAGAGATCTCTACTTATATCGAAAATGTGATCGATAATGATTTTTCTGGGAATGTCATTGATGTGTGTCCTGTGGGCGCTCTGACTGATAAAACCTTCAGATTTAAAAATAGAGTATGGTTTACCAAACCGGTTGATGCACATCGCGATTGCCCCACTTGTTCAGGCAAGGTAACTTTATGGTATAAAGGGGAAGAGGTTATTCGGGTGACCGCGCGAAAGGATGAATTTGGCGAAGTGGAAGAGTTTATCTGTAATACCTGCCGCTATGATCAGAAAAAAACAAGTGATTGGATATTGGAGGAACCAACAGAAGTAGATCCACATTCGGTTATCTCGGCTAATCACTACGAGTTATTTAATCCACCTAAAGTCGTTAAAGAAAATCCTGTACTGCAGGAAAAAAATCGCGAACAGTTAGCTAGAACAGAAAAATTGAAATAATCACGAATATGGAGTGGTCTTTTGTCATAGAAAAATTAATACTGGTGTTTATTATCTTCGTAGTTACTTTGGTAATTGCGATGTATTCTACGCTAGCAGAACGTAAAATTGCCGGTTTTATGCAGGATCGTTATGGTCCGGATCGGGCCGGTATTTTCGGGATCTTACAACCCTTATGCGACGGGGGGAAATTCTTCTTTAAGGAGGAAATTATTCCTGCAGGTGCGCATAAAGTACTTTTTATAGTAGGTCCGACTATAGCCATCATAACAGCCTGTATCAGTTCCGCCGTGATCCCTTGGGGACAGGAGTTACAGATTGGAGATCGGATAATTTCCTTGCAGGTTGCCGATGTTAATGTCGGTATTCTGTATATGTTTGGTGTCATAGCATTGGGCGTATATGGTATTATGTTGGGCGGCTGGGCGTCGAATAATAAGTTTTCTTTGATGGGCGCTATTCGGGCAGCATCACAGAGCATCAGTTATGAAATTGCCATGGGGCTTTCGATAATCGCTTTATTGATGGTGACACAAAGCCTTTCCCTGAAGGAAATCGTTGCGCAGCAGTCTGGCTTTGTCAATTGGAATATCTGGGCACAGCCGTTAGGTTTTATTATTTTTATGGTGTGTGCCTTTGCTGAGTGTAACCGAGTACCTTTTGATTTACCGGAATGTGAGACTGAGCTTGTTGGTGGTTATCATACGGAGTATTCTTCGATGAAATTGGGGCTCTATATGTTCTCCGAATATATCAATATGTTTGTCTCCTCGGCGCTTATGGCTTCACTCTATTTTGGGGGATACAATTTCCCTTTTATGAATGATCTGGGATGGTCTGCCAATTTGATTACGATCGTCGGTGTGATTGTGTTCTTTGTCAAGATATTTTTGTTTATCTTTTTCTTTATGTGGGTGCGCTGGACATTACCGCGCTTCCGCTACGATCAACTGATGAATCTGGGCTGGAAAATGCTGATCCCATTGGCGATTGCCAATATCGTACTTACAGGTTTATTTACATTGATTAAAGACACGTACTTCTCATAAGAAAGGACTTTTTATGCAACTAACCAATCGTAAAAAAGTAATTGAACAAAAACCGATGACATTCGCCGAAAGAATCTACTTTCCGGCTATTATAAAAGGTTTGCGAATTACATTAAGGCATTTTTTTAAGAAAATACCAACCATTAAATATCCTGAGGAAATAAGACCTTATTCGAAAAATTTTAGAGGACAGCACTCGCTCAAACGTGATGAAGAAGGGCGCGAACGTTGTACTGCTTGTGGGTTATGTGCCTTGTCCTGTCCTGCGGAGGCGATTACCATGACTGCTGCAGAGCGAAAAAAAGGTGAAGAACATCTTTATCGTGAAGAAAAATACGCGTCGGTATATGAAATCAATATGTTGCGCTGTATTTTCTGTGGCCTATGTGAAGAGGCTTGCCCGAAAGAAGCGATCTATTTGGACGGTCCCCATGTGACTGCAGATTATCTCCGTAAGGATTTTATCTATGGAAAAGACAAATTGGTTGAACCGACTTTTGATATTACCAAATTAAAGAGCTAAACCAGGAAATTATGACAGTATTTTATTTTGTAGCCTTCTTGTCTATTTTCTTTGCGCTGATGACCATTTTTACCAAAAATCCTGTGCACAGTGTATTGTATTTGGTGATTACGTTTTTCACATTTACAATACATTATATTCTTTTGAATGCGCAGTTTTTGGCTGTGGTGAATTTCATTGTGTATATGGGTGCCATTATGGTTTTGTTTTTATTCGTGCTGATGTTGCTCAACCTGAATAAGGATACCGAACCCATGAAATCCAATTTAGTCAAATTTATGGGCGTTATCGCAGGCTGTTGCTTACTGGTGACTTTTTTCGGCGTGTACCGTGTATTCGATATTTCGAATCCACTGACCGTCGTAAATCCTGAGATCGGATTGGTCAAGAATCTGGGGAAAGTGTTGTTTAACGAATTTTTGCTCCCTTTTGAGTTATCGTCGCTATTGTTATTGACGGCAATGATCGGAGCGATATTATTAGCTAAGAAAGAACCTAAACAAATCTAATGGAAACAGTTATTCAACAGTTGCAAGGGGTGCCAATAAATCATTACTTGATTTTTTGCTCGATTATTTTTGCTATTGGTGTTATTGGTGTTCTTATTCGCCGTAACGTCATCATTATCATGATGTCTATTGAATTGATGCTTAATGCAGTGAATCTTCTTTTAGCAGCATTTTCTGTGCAGCATGGCGATTCATCCGGGCAGGTTTTTGTCTTCTTTATCATGGCATTGGCAGCTGCAGAAGTTGCCGTCGGCCTTGCAATTATTATTATGGTATATCGGAATACGAAATCTGTGGATATCGATTCCTTAAATAAACTGCGTTGGTAGAACTTAAGAAATAAATACGATGAGTGAATTAGTTTGGTTGATTCCCCTTTTGCCCTTAATCGGGTTTATAATAAATGGATTGGGTAGGAATACTTTCTCCAAAGGTATGATAGGTGCTGTTGGTAGTGCTGTAGTGCTTATTTCTTTTGTGTGTAGCTGTATTCTTTTCTCCGAAGTATATCAAGCGAGACAGGCTGGACAAGCGGGCATCATTGAGCAGCATGTATTTGATTGGATTGCCGTAGGTAACCTTAAGATAGGATTATCTTTTTTGGTAGACCCGCTTAGTGCGATTATGCTTCTGATTGTTACAGGAATCGGTTTTCTTATCCATGTATACTCCATTGGTTATATGCATCATGATATTGGATTTGGCAAGTTCTTCGCCTATTTGAATCTCTTTATCTTTTTTATGTTGTTATTGGTGTTGGGCTCCAATTACTTGGTCATGTTCATAGGCTGGGAAGGTGTAGGATTATGCTCGTACCTATTGATCGGCTTTTGGTATAAAAATACTTCTTATACAAATGCAGCAAAAAAAGCATTTGTGATGAATAGAATAGGTGATTTAGGTTTTTTACTTGCCGTATTTTTAATACTAGGCACTTTCGGCTCGTTAGAATTTTCGACGGTATTTCCAGCGGCCAAGAACTTCGCTGTCGGTGATATTACTGTGGTTAGCATTACCATTTTGTTGTTTATTGCTGCAACTGGTAAATCTGCGCAAATCCCCTTGTTTACTTGGTTGCCCGATGCCATGGCTGGACCAACACCGGTATCTGCGCTGATCCATGCGGCTACCATGGTTACGGCGGGTATTTATATGATTGCCCGTTCCAATATATTATTTATCCTTTCACCGTTCACCTTACAACTTATTACTGTCATCGCTATTTGTACAGCCCTGCTGGCTGCTGCGATTGCACTAACGCAAAATGATATAAAGAAAGTATTAGCTTATTCCACCGTTTCGCAATTGGGCTATATGTTTCTTGGCCTTGGTGTAGGTGCATTTACAGGAGCATTTTTCCACGTATTGACACATGCCTTTTTTAAAGCATTGCTTTTCCTTGGGGCGGGATCTGTCATACATGGTATGAGTGAGGAACAAGATATGCGTAAAATGGGAGGACTAAAGAGCGCTATGCCAATTACTTATTTAACGATGTTGATGGGAACAATCGCGATTTCAGGGATTCCACCATTCTCTGGTTTCTTCTCCAAAGACGAAATATTGGCTGGAGCTTTCACGTCAAGTCCAGTCCTTTGGGGTTTAGGGTTTATCGGCGCATTAATGACAGCATTCTATATGTTTAGGATGTTATTTATGACATTTTTTGGAACTTTCCGTGGTACGGAAGAGCAAAGGCATCATCTGCATGAATCTCCAAAGAGTATGACCACACCACTCATTGTGCTGTCTGTACTTTCGGTGATAGGGGGTGTGATCAATTTACCAGCGGTTTTGGGGGGTAATCATTGGCTTGAGGATTTTCTGGCACCGGTGTTTTCAGAGGGAAAGGCTATAATGCCAGCAACACATCATTTGGAACATAGTACTGAGTACCTATTAATGGCCGTTTCGGTAGTTGGTGTATTGATTATGGTTGCTTTAGCCTTTAATAAATATGTTAAAAGACAAAAGTCACCTGAAGAGGGAGAAGGTACGAGAAGTTTCTTGGCTAATCTCTCCTACAATAAGTTTTACGTAGATGAACTTTATGATAGCATCATCGTACGCCCAATCAATTGGCTTTCGGCTTTCATGGGTAACGTAGTTGATCAACGTGGTATTGATGGCCTTGTCAATGGAGCCGGTAAAGTAACTTTTGACACAGGTAAGGTATTGCGTTTGCTCCAGAATGGTAATGTTGGTTTTTATTTATTGATGATGGTAATTGGAGTGATTGCCATTTTCATCTATGGATTGTTGAGTCTTTAATTTTGGTGTAATCGATGGATAACTTGTTTTTACTTATTTTATTGCCGTTAATAAGCGCGTTGATGCTAGCTTTTTTAAAGACCAATGCTGCAAAGTCTATAGCCTTGATTTTATCATTACTATCTTTGGCGTTGACTATTCCCTTCCTTTATGCTTTTGATGCGAATGGAGGGATGCAATTTGAACAAAATTGGCTATGGATTTCTTCGTTGCATATTCACTTCCATATTGGTGTTGATGGTATCAGTCTGCCGCTGGTTTTGTTGACCAATGGGCTCATGCCTTTGATTATTGCAACAACTTTTAAGAAGGATTATAAAGGAAGCTTCTATGCACTAATGGCTTTCATGCAAGCAGGATTGTTGCTGGTATTTATGGCCTTGGATGCCTTTAGCTTTTATGTGGGTTGGGAAATCGCCTTGATCCCGATCTACTTTATCTGTGCACTTTGGGGCGAAGGAGATCGTATTCGTGTCAACTTGAAATTCTTCATCTATACTTTTTTGGGTAGTCTTTTGATGCTGATCGCGATTCTTTATCTCTATCAACAAGTACCCAACCGTGATTTTGAGTGGACCTCGTTTATCGCATTAGATTTGGGGGAAAATACACAGCGGTGGTTATTTTGGGCATTCTTTGTCGCTTTCGCTATTAAAATTCCTATTTTCCCTTTTCATACTTGGCAACCTAACACATATACCAATGCACCCGCAGCAGGTACAATGTTACTGGCTGGTATCATGCTCAAAATGGGTGTTTACGGTTTAATGCGTTGGCTACTGCCTATTGCGCCGGCTGGTGTTGCACTGTATGGTCATTTCGTGATGATCTTATGTGTGATTGGGATTGTGTATGCTTCCATCATCGCGATTAAACAAGATGACGTGAAGCGATTGATTGCCTATTCATCCATAGCCCACGTGGGTCTAATTAGTGCTGGTGTCTTTACGTGGAATACGAACGGACTGAGTGGAGCAACCATTCAAATGTTAAATCATGGTATTTCGGTGATCGGGCTTTTTTATGTGTTAGATATAATACAGCAGCGTACACGCACACGTAGTCTTTCGGAATTGGGCGGAATTGCGAGCAGAGCACCCCGGTTGGCCATTTTATTTATGATTATTTGTATGGGAGCAGTAGGACTGCCGCTAACAAATGGATTCGTTGGTGAATTTTTGCTACTGAAAGGCGTTTTTCAGTATGGATTCTGGTTTGCTGTTTTTGCGGGTCTAACCTTAATTCTTGGGGCAGTCTATATCCTTAGACTTTATCAAAAGACCATGTTAGGGGAAGCTACCGAAAGAACGAAGCAATTTGAAGATGTGAAAAGTACCGAACTTGTCGTTTTAACGATAGTCTCCGCCTTAATTCTTTACATTGGTATATTCCCTAATTTCCTATTGAACCTTTCTGCAAGTTCGGTGGAAGTTTTAAGTACATTTTTAGGCAGATAATAGATTTATTTAATTGTATGGGTGCAATAATTACACTTTCGATATTAGCATTGGTGGTCCTTTATCTTGGCTTATTCAAGGTAAAATCTATGCTACTGCCTGTTTCTATTCTTGGATTTCTTGTCGCTATCGGTTTCCTATGGGATGACTGGAATTCGACCAGCGGTCCTCTTTATAGCGGGATGGTTCATTTTGATCATTATGCTATTGTTTTTTCAATCTTATGTATTGCCGTTACCTTGTGTATCTTCGTTGTTTCAAAAGGATATTTTGACCAAGAAGGACAAGTCGCGGAGTATTATTCACTATTAATATTTTCCCTCACAGGAGCTGTTCTTGTAAATAGTTATCATAATTTTTCGATGCTCTTTTTAGGCATTGAAATTATGTCAGTAGCTCTTTATATTTTGGTCGGAATACGTAAAAGAGATAAAGCATCAAATGAAGCTGCGCTAAAGTATTTTATCATGGGTGCTTTTTCTACCGGTTTTCTTTTGTTTGGAATTGCCCTCCTATACGGAGCAACAGGATCATTTGATCTAAGTGAAGTGAAAGAATATGTTGTTAATAATCCTCAGTCGATTTCACCTTTATTTTATGGCGGGATATTATTTCTAATCGTAGGGCTGACTTTCAAAGTTGGAGCTGTTCCATTTCATTTCTGGACACCCGATGTTTACGAAGGGGCTCCGATTTTAATTACAAGTTATATGAGTACGGTGGTTAAGGTAGCATCTTTTGCTGGATTGTTGCGTTTATTCAGTTATAGCCTATTGCCTTTACAAGATTTTTGGACACCCGTATTTTTAGTGATTGCCATTCTCACTTTATTTGTTGGAAATATTTCAGCGTTAATGCAGTCTTCTTTCAAACGAATGCTTGCCTATTCGAGTGTTTCTCATGTAGGTTATATGTTGTTTGCAATTATAGCCGTGGGTGCCACGTCAGCCAATAGCATCTTTGCGTATGGTCTTGCTTATTCGCTGGCAACGATTGTTGCTTTTACGGGATTAATCCTTGTCAAAAAGACGACCGGTTCCGAGCATTTTGAAGCGTTCAATGGATTGGGTAAACGTAATCCCATGCTCGCCTTTGCAATTACAGTTGCTATGCTATCTCTTGCCGGGATACCGTTGACTGCCGGATTTATTGGTAAATTTATGATGTTTTCTTCTGTTATGGAGAACTATCATATTGTATTGCTCGTGCTAGCCGTCGTTAACGCTGCAATTGCCGTATATTACTACTTAAAGGTTGTTGTTGCGATGTACTTTAGGGATAGTGAGGAATCTTGTGTCAATGTGCAGTGGAATTATTCACTTGTACTGTTCCTTGCAGTCGTGCTTACAATTATTATTGGAGTATATCCAGATTGTCTTTTAAAATTAATATAAATTTTTTGTTAAACATATATGTTTTAAATGCGCATAGCGACTTTTAGTAATCAACATGGCGATTACGTGGATTAAAAGTGAAGATTTCTGTTAGAATACTTGTTGTTTATTAAGCATAGCGATTCGCTGTGCTTTTTTTACTTTTATTGGTATAACTCTTGCATACAAATTGTATATTGTAAAAAAGAAATCCTATCAATTTGCAGATGGTGTTTAAAGTGTGTGTTAAATCTTTTTCTATTCATTTTTTCGGTGTATTATTATTCCTCTTTATAGGAGGGCGGGTAATTGCGCAGGAATTTATTCGTGGAAAGGTAGTGGATACGCAGACAGGAAAAGGTATTGCAAGGGTCTCGATTAACTGGCTTGGGGAAGATCGTGGAGGTAGTAGTGATACTGTTGGGAATTTCAAAATTCAGGATATTAAGAAGTATCGCCAGTTAATCTTTGGAGCAGTGGGTTATGAACGCAGGACAATTGATGTTCGCCGATTGCAAGATTCTATATTGACTGTGCGTTTAATTGCCTCTAATAATACATTACAGGAAGTCGTCGTCAATAGAAAAAATAAGAAACCAAAAGATCCTGCCGTTGCGCTGATTGAGAAGGTGATCGCAAACCGTCCCCAGAACCATTATACCCGTATTCCTGAAATTCGTTTCGACGAATATGAGAAAACACAGTTTGGTTTTGTCAACCCAGAAGATAAAGCCAAGAAATTTCCAAAACCATTTCGGTTTCTTTTTGAGAATGTTGACTCTACTGCTTTCCGGGGGCTCACAATTGCGCCATTCTATCTGGAAGAAAACTATGCAAACGTCTATTCTTCCCATAATCCAGACCGAAGTAAGAAAATTATCATTAGCCACAATCAAACAGAATTAAATCCTCGCTTTTTTAACAACGATAATTGGCAGACGCGTTTTCAGACAATACTCCGTGATGTTGATCTCTATGATAATACGATTCAGATCACAAACAAAGGTGTGTTGAGCCCAATTGCTACGGGTGCAACAGCATTTTATAACTATCAGATCAAAGATACCATTCAAATCGATGGTCAGGATTATATTGCGCTCCATTTTGAAGGCAAATCTGCGATTGATTTGCTTTTCTACGGTGATCTCCTAATATCGGATGATACGAGATATGCGGTCCATCGCGCGACATTGAATATAGGACGTGCCGCAAATATCAATTGGATAAATGATGTACAGATAGAGCTGAACTATCGTGAATTTAAAAATGGTAGTATGCTCCCTGTTCATGCAGATCTGAAAATGTTATTTGGCGGTAGTAAGTCAGATGTATTATATGGACGCAGGGAAACCCAATACCTAGGACATCGTACGGATTCCATTTCGAGTGAGAATTTTGCCGGAGTACCTGTTGAAAAAAGATATCTTCTGCAATCTGCGGTGCAAGTGCCCATAGTACGGATTAGACCGAGTCCCTTAAGCCATGCTGAATTAGGGGCCTATCAAAAAGTTGATTCGGTACAAAATATGCGATCTTTTAATCAGTTGGTTGCATTAGGTTATTTACTGGCAAAGGGCTATTATAATGCTGGGAAAGTTGAATTTGGACCGCTTGAATATCTTTATAGCCGTAATAATTATGAAGGTAATCGATTCCGCTTAAGTGGTCGAACAACTCGTTTATTTTCCGAAAAAGCTTATATTGAAGGATATACTGCTTACGGAGATAAAGATAAAGAACTTAAATATTACTTGAGTACGGCCTTTACGTTGAATGGAGAACGCATTGTTCAGTTTCCTGCAAATTATTTGCGCTTTACTGTACAGCATGATGTGATGGAACCAGGGCGGGGCTTGGGCTTTTTAAAAGGCGATGGATTCTTCCGCTCTTTTGGGAAAAACAAGCCTAATAAATGGCAATTTAATGACATCTATCGACTAGATCATCTGATCGAATTTGGCAATCATGTTAGCGTTGGAACGGCATTTACGCATACCAGAAGACAGCCCCGTGGTGATTTGTTCTATATCAATAGTCTACCTTTACCTGATACAGTTCGCCGGGTAAATACAAATGATCTGCAGCTGATTTTGCGCTGGGCTCCAAATGAAGAATTTACCTATCATAATCTTGACAGGGGTACTGTGGAAAATAAGTATCCAATCTTTACCCTGCAATATAACAAAGGTTTGAAAGGCTTTTGGGGAGCAGATTATAGTTATGATGCATTGCGGTTCAATATTTTCAAACGATTATTCTTATCTCCGGCAGGTCAGGCCGATCTCGAGTTTTCAGGAGGAAGAATTTGGGGTAAGCACCTGCCGTATACTTTGCTTGAACTTCCAGAGGTCACAAAAGATAAGCAGGGACCTTTGGTAAACTTTGATCTGATGGCGACTTCGGAATTTGCTTCCGACCAGTTTTTGAAACTAACTTATTATCACAATTGGAACGGTTTCTTTTTCAATAGAATCCCCTTGTTCAGGAGGTTAAAGTGGCGTGAAGTGACAGGGTTTAAGGCTTTTTATGGAAAGCTGAGTGATGCTAATAATCCATTTGTTACTCCCGAAAACATTCAATTTGAGGCAGATAAAGATGGCATTATTCAAACAAAGGCATTCCGTAACAAACCTTATGTGGAAGGACTTGTGGGAGTGGATAATATCTTTAAATTGATTAGATTAGAGTATAAAAAGAGATTAAGCTATAGAGGTGGCGAAGGCGTACCTTCAGATACCTTTACGGCATCTTTACATTTTAATTTTTAGCAATATGGTTCAATATTCAAGTTTAAAATACGCTATTAAAGATAGTATTGGCTACATCTTTATTAATCGCGAACCGCAGCTGAACGCCTTGAATCAGCAAACACTGGATGATTTGCAAGATCTTTTCAAACATTTCAATTCCGACGATCAAGTACGAGGCATAATCCTGACTGGCGCTGGTGACAAAGCATTTGCGGCAGGAGCAGATATCAAGGAATTTTTGGATTTGTCTGTTATTCAGGCGCGATGGCTTAGTGAAAGGGGTCATATTATTTTTTCAGATCTTATTGAGGACTCTCCGAAGCCAGTTATTGCTGCTATCAATGGATATGCCTTAGGTGGAGGGCTTGAACTCGCTTTGGCCTGTCACATGCGTATAGCTTCTGAGAATGCCAAAATGGGGCTTCCAGAAGTTTCTTTGGGCTTAATTCCAGGTTATGGCGGTACACAACGTTTGCCCAAATTGATCGGAAAAGGGCGGGCCATGCAGATAATTTTAACTGGTGATATGATTGATGCTCAGCAGGCTTATGAAATAGGATTGGTAAACGAGGTGGTCGTACAGGATAAACTAATTGCCCGAGCGGAGGAAATACTTCAAAAAATATTTACGCGCTCTCGCGTAGCAGTAGCAAATGCAATAGCTGCGATTAACGCTGCAGAAGATAAACAACAAAATGGAAGCAAAGTTGAAATGGATGCCTTTGGACATTTATTCGGTACAGAAGACTTCAAAGAAGGTGTTTCTGCATTTTTAGCGAAAAGGACTCCAAATTTTGAGTAGCGGCCTAAAGCATTTTTTATTATCCTTTCAGGTTACAGTTTTATATTGATTCCGTAGTTTATATTAAATGGTATTCATACTATTTTTTTTGTTAAATCGTTTTTAATTGAACCATGTTGGTTTCGTGTTTAGATTAACACCAGTAAAAAAATGACAAATAACGAACTAAGAGCACTTGCTGAATTTTCGCGCAAAAATGAAATTGCAGAGATGGAACAGATTGTCGAAGCAGCAAACAGCAGCATTGAGTTTCATGAGTACGAATTGAATAGTTTAGTGAGCCAATTGATTCGATCTCAGCATTATGAAATCCTGGACAGGTTTTTACACAAGGGGCTCATCTCAACTGATCTATACGATTACGATCGTTTGAGCACATCTGTCATCAATACCTTATTTAAGCCTCAGATAACATCCGAAGCACAACTTGACATCCATTTAAATTGGATCAAGCGTTATTTGGCTCAGGTTGATGATATTGATGAAGAAGTAGACGGTAGTACCTTATTGGAATATGCCGTGCAGGAAAATGTGGCGATTCCTTTCTTAAAACTTATTTATGATGCAGGTGCTGACTTGCAGCGAATGGACAAATATGGACAAACATTGCTTTTTAAAGTGTGTAGTTTACGTATGCAGCCCAACGAACGTATTAGCGAGCTTGTAGATTGGCTGTTAGCGGAGGGCTTAGATCCGAATATTGCCAATGTTGAACAGAAGACAGCGTTACATATGGCTGTTGATACGTTGAAAACTGACGCTGTAGTTAAATTATTAGATGCTGGAGCAGACCCAGGCTTAAAGGATTGGCATGGGGAAAGTGCTTTTCATTATGCTGCGATTAGGCACTTTAATCCAGGTTTACTGCTGACTCTCTTCAATTATGGAAAGCCAGATTTTCATAGCGTCGATAAGCAAGGTGAAAGCTTGCTCAATGCATTCCTTCGCAGGATGCATACCGACAGTGAGACTAACCTAGCCGTTCTAGTCCTGCTTTTGGAACACGGTGCTGATCTGACGGCAGCCTCCGTTTGGTACCAGAAAGAAAAAGCAGGAGTTGATTGGCTGGCAGAAAAGTCACTTTTGGTTATACAAAAACTTGTGGACAAAGGATTTTTAGATCTAAATTATACGGATAATGAAGGTAATACGTTATTGCATAAGGTTTGTCAAGAAAATCTCAATTACGATGAAAATAAAGCACGTGAGCTGTACAAGAAGGTAAAATATTTGGTTGGCGAGGGGATTGACCCTCAATCAGAAAATAGATTGGATAAAAAGGCTGTTGATTACGCTATGGAGGATAATCTCAAGATAAAAACAGTCGAATGGTTATTAAAACAATAAATAAGTATAGAAAAGAGTTATGTCTCAATCATTTATAATTGCTTGTGAAAGTGGGAAACGTAAGATAGCGGAGATATTACTGGAGAAGCATCAAGTTGATGTATCTTACACCGATGAAATGGGGCGTACAGCATTGCATTATGCGGCGCATAGGGGGTATCTAGATTTGGTGAAAAAGTTAGTTGAGGCAGGTGCTACCTTGGACTACGAAGATCATCGGGGTGAAACCCCTTTGTATTTTGCCCTGTTACAAAAGCAAAAGCAAACGGCAGTCTATTTATTGGAAAATAATGCCAATATTTTAATCAATGATTTTTTGGGGAATAGCTTGCTTCATATCGCAGCGCGCACAGGGCAACAGGAAATGGTGGAAAAACTGATTACACATGGCTTGGATGTAAATGCTTTAAATAACAGCGCTGAATCACCCTTACTATTGGCTGTTCAGGCAAAATATCCTCCTGTAGTACAGTTGCTTGTTGGAAATGGCGCTCGTGTAGACACAACAGACAAAGAGGGCAACACGGCTTTAAATTTGGCAGTGGCTTTGGGTTCTGTTCCTATTGTGAACATGTTGTTGGATAATGGTGCGTCTGTCAATATACTCAATGACATAAGCGAGGGCCCCTTACTGCTTGCAGTAAAAAATGGGAATCGCATTCTTGCCCAAAAATTATTGGAACAGGGAAGTGATATTTTTGCTGAATCTGCTGAGGGCATTTCTCCAGTATGGTATGTATGTAATAGCAATCAAAAGGAGTTGCTTGCATTATTTTTAGAAAAAGGTCTTTCTGCCGATTACGCACGTCCCGTGGATTCATTTGATGGAAAGGACGGACAATATTTGGAGAAGTTGATTGCTAGGACAGGTGGACGTACTTTTATACTCGGATTTGAACCACATTATGCTGGGGAGACATTGTTACATACGGCCACAAAAATGGGCTACCTATCTTTGGTCAAACAGCTTTTGGATAGTGGCGCAACGATCGATAAACAGGATGCAGCAGGCAATACCGCGCTTCATTATGCTGCAGCTTATGGTAAAAAAGATGTGTTGCGGTATCTCCTGTCCAACGGAGCAGTGACAGATATAGCGAATGTTTTGGAACAGAAAGCAATAGATTATTCCAATATGCAGGGGTATAATGAAATTACTGCATTACTAATTGATTTCGGTGCGCAAACCAATGCTGTGGGGGATGGGCCGATCAGCGCCAGTAAAAAGGTAATACCTGAAATGCCTCCAGGAATGGATATGGCACAAAAAAAGCAGGCGCTATTTGATCTGAAGGATTTATTAGACGCAGGAATTATCAATCAAGAAGAATTTGATTTGGAGAAAGCTAAGATCTTGAAGAGTTAGCATTTTAAACTTGTACTGTTACATTAATTTTTTTCTCAGTCACTTTCAAATAGAACTTTTCTCCGATCGGTTATTACTGTTCATATGTACTGTTTTAATGATTATGTTGCAACTGGTTAAATTCATTTTACCTTATACCGTCGTTCAGGAAATTAGTTTATTGTTTGTTTGCGATAAGATATAGATCTAGTGACCGGCATATAATCGCAATCAACACGGATTAATGGATTTTTAAAGGGATCCCAGTTGTTTAAACAGGCATGGCATTGGACGATATGCGCATAAACTAAAAAAGCGACTCTTTGGAAGTCGCTTTTTGTAGCCCGTAGGGGAATCGAACCCCTGTTTCAAGAATGAAAATCTTGCGTCCTAACCCCTAGACGAACGGGCCATATCGTTTTCGATGATGCAAATATAGAAGCTTTTTCAAAAAGCGCAAAAAAAAAGTGCAGTTGGAATGCTAATTCATTGAAATTGAGAAAAATTATTTTTTTAAAGGCCCTGTTCCACAGCGTAAGCAAGCATATAAGCATTGAATTTCTCGTAATACACATCATAATTATGCTTCTTTTGATTGCTGTCTAGTTCAAGTTTTAATATACCTTGCGTTTGATAGTTGAATGGCTGTATGGTCATGTTGTTCAGGAAAGAGACACCCGCATTCCCTTGAAGTTTGTAAATAGCCTCTTTGGCGCACCAGCATGCATAAAGCTGCTCATATTGGTTCTCACCACGGGTGATGAAAGCGAGCTCTTCAGGCTTTAGAAACTTGTGTTGGATGCGCTCTACTTTTGTGTTGATGATTTCCATGTCGATCCCAACCTCTCCTTTTGTACTGATCATTGCAGCCGCATACTCAAATGAGTGCGAAAGTGATATTTTCTGAGGAAAATTAGCGAGATAAGGCTTGCCATTCGGATCGGAAGGACACTCAATATAGCGGGATGTATTTAATAGCGTTCGCAATAACACACGTGTTGCAAGCCAGTGGAGCCTTCTTTTTCCGATATGGAAGGAACCCAATATTGCTTTTTCACGTTCATCCAACTGAAGCTTCGACATCAAATCATCGTCAGATTCTTCAATTCGCCAAATTGCAAATTTGGTTTGGCTATCAATTTCACGTAGATATACTAGACTCATGTCCAAATTTAAAAACAAATCGCAGATTTTTGTTTTGAAAAATGAAGTAAAATTAGTTGGAGAACTGTATTTTTGAATTTGTATAGCACGGCCTGATGCCTTTGCTATTTTGATACACATGATTTTATCTGATAAAAGAATTCTCGAAGAGATTGAAAATGGCAGTATTGTCATTCAACCATTTGATCGTAAGTGTTTGGGCACAAATTCGTACGATGTACATTTGGGAAAATATTTGGCAACGTATGCAGACCGTGTACTGGATGCAAAAAAGCACAATGAAATCCAACATTTTGAAATTCCTGAAGAGGGATTCGTTTTGGAACCTAATACGCTCTATTTAGGTGTTACACAAGAATATACTGAGACGCATAAGCATGTTCCTTTTTTAGAGGGCAAATCGAGTACTGGCCGCTTAGGGATTGATATCCATGCAACCGCAGGAAAGGGCGACGTCGGCTTCTGCAATACCTGGACATTGGAAATTTCGGTAGCTCAGCCGGTCCGCGTTTATGCGGGGATGCCTATAGGGCAGCTAATCTATTTTGCGGTAGAAGGGGAGATCGAAACATTTTATAATACCAAAGGAAATGCAAAGTATAACGGTAAGACAATCCGTCCGGTCGAATCCATGATGTGGAAGAATAATTTCTAATGAGAACGATTGGGTGGATTATATTAGCGACGCTATTGATTATTCTTATCAGCGGCGTACTTTATTATTTTATTCATCCTATCTTTGGTGGAAGTTTCAAGGGAGCTCGACTTGAGCGTATGAAACAGTCTCCAAATTTTAAAAATGGTACTTTTCGTAATCTCGAAGTAACACCATCGTTGAAAAGCGATGTCAATGTGGTCGCGTTGTTTTGGGATTTTCTTTTCAACAAAAACCCCCACTTGAAACCTATCGATGTGTTGCCTGTTGTTGCTTGTGATTTAGAAAATCTCCCCCCAGACGATGTACTGATCTGGTTCGGCCACTCCTCATATCTGCTAAAATTAGATGGAAAACTAATATTGGTGGATCCTGTTTTCAGCGAAAATGCTTCCCCAATGCCAGGTAGCAACAATGCATTTAAGATGTCAGTTGACTATGCGATGATGCTTTTTCCTAAAATCGACTATTTGTTTATCACTCACGATCATTATGATCACTTGGACTATGACACTGTTGCGAAATTGAGGAATAAAATTGGTCAGGTTATTTGTGGTCTTGGTGTTGGAGCACATATTGAATCTTGGGGATATAAGGCTGATCAGATCATAGAGGGCGATTGGTACGACCACATACAACTAGGACCTGGTTTTCAGGTCACCTTTACCCCAGCAAGGCACTTCTCGGGGCGAAGAATTACACGAAATACTACCTTGTGGACATCCTTTGTGTTAAAAACCTCCAAGTATACTATTTTCTTGGGGGGCGATAGTGGCTATGGCAAGCATTTCAAAAAAATAGGTGATCAATTTGGGCCATTTGATTTAGCAATCTTGGAAAGTGGGCAGTATAATGATGCATGGCATTATATCCATTCTTTACCAGATGAATGGGCTGCTGAAACGAAGGATTTGAAGGCCCAAGCTATTTTACCCGTACATTCTTCGAAATTCGCTTTGGCTATGCACGATTGGAAAGAACCGATGGAGAAATTTTACGAAATAGCTGATAAAGAAAATATCAATCTGCTTACGCCTAAAATAGGGGAATTGGTGTATTTTAATAGCTTGGATAAAGTATATCCACCTTGGTGGCGTGAAGTCCAATAAAGATCTATTTGTTTTTTTCCTCAATCCATAATGACATATATTTTGTGCTCTGCATCGTGTGGTGTAATAAGATCTGACTAATAAAATTTTGTTGGCGATGTTTGTCAATTTGCACCTTTAATAAGGATAGATTTGTCATAAAGTCAGCCTGGTACTTTCGTTTTTCATACCGTTCGTTGATGATTCGGATGCCATTTTCTTGAGCCGTATACCAAATCTTTTTGTTTTCATATAGCTCAACAGTTTTGACACAAAATGTTTTGGGATCATCTTCGATAAAACCATTCCAGTCCAAATTGCCCTTCATGGCTTCTGCTCCAATAGTCGTCGTGACAGATGGAGTTCCGGTCTGCATGGCGTCAATAAATTTCCCTTTTACACCAGCGCCAAATTGAATTGGTGCGACTAGTACCCGGTAGTTTTCCATAGTAACACGTGCAGATTCTGCCCGCCCCTTAATCAAGAAACGCTCTTTTGGATTATTTAACTGTAGTACTTTCTGCGTTGCATACGCCCCATAAATGTGCAATTCCGCTTTAGGCAGCATGTTCCTTAACTGTGGCCATATTTGTGTTTTTAGATATTGCACGGTATGCCAGTTGGGTTCATGAATAAAATTCCCAATAAATAATAAATTCTTGCGCTCTTTGAAAGGCTTCCATTGTACCACCTCAGAAGGAGTGATCTCCTTTTCAAGGAACGGAAGATAATAAAGGATATCCGGTGAAATTCGAAATTCTTCGATAAGAATCTTCATTTCAGATTCGGAGATAATCAATGAGAGATCACTCCGCAGTATGGCGGCAAGTTCTCGTTTGGCGGTATCGGTAAATAATGCTTGAAAGGAAAAATCATCTTTATTTTTAACAGATGTCTGTCTTGCTTGGCGCAAGAAATGCAAATCTTCTGTATCAAGTACACGAAGTGCGTTGGGACATTGCTGTGCAACACGCCACCCATATTGCTCTTCCACCATAAAGCGATCAAATACAACAATGTCAGGCTGAAGCTGCGTAATAAAATCATCAAAGCTGCTGCTATTAAGCACAATTGCCTGTTCATGTATCCCAAGAGATTGCAAAAAGGCACTGTAGGGCGATTTGGCCGCGGCCGAAGCAAATGTAATCTGGTAGGAGCTCGCAAGGAATGTTTCAATCAATTGCATCATGCGAAAGCCCGCCGCAGAAGATGTTGGCTCTGGCCACACAAGTCCGATGAACAAAACCTTTTTCTCTTTCATGCCGGAAAATTACTGATTAATGTGAAAAGAATTGACGAAAAATTAACAATTAGTCCTTTTCAAACGATTAGCTTTATTCAGTGTTTATAAAATATGTAGGCTTATCCACCATTAAACAACTATATGGTCAAAACTATTGCTCAACGGATTCGACATTTTTCACCAAAAACCTATTGGAAGGAACTAATAGCTGTTTTGGTAATCTTATTAGCCTTTGTATTTTTTAGAAATGAGCGAAAAGAGCTTGCTGCAATTATTCCGCAATTGCGTGCGGCCAATTTAACCTGGGTATCCGTTGGGGTGGCAATAACCATCATCTATATTGTGCTTCAGGGATTGATGTATGTACAGAGTTTTAAAGCTATTGGTCTTTCCATTAATCTGCGCATTGCAATTGACCTTTTCTTAAAACGCAATTTACTCAGTGTGTTTTTGCCCGCAGGTGGAATCAGTTCGCTTGCCTATACGACGACTCAGTTGCGGAAAAGAAATTTAAATACCACTCAAATTCATCAGGCTGGCGCTCTTTATGGTTATGTTGGTCTATTGACGGTCTTTATAATTGGCGTACCTGTAATATTATACACAATCTGGCACAACAAAAATTTTGGGGATGCCTGGATTTCACTGGTGATTTTAGGATTGCTGTTGGGTATTGTATTTTGGATAGTCTGGTCTTTTAGAACCCACAGAGGAATCTACAGTTGGGTAGAAGCAAAGTTTCCTGCTGTTTCTTCCAATATTGACGAAATATTTTCAGGAGAAGTCAAGCTGAAGTATCTCTTGGGGACTATGCTTGCCTCCATGGTGGTGGAATGTTGCGGTATAGCACATGCATTTGTTAGTATGTATGCCCTAGGTTTGGATCATTCCTTTGAAGCTGCGGCTATTGCTTACACTGTGTCGGTTGTATTAATGATCGTTTCTCCTTTTTTGCGCGGGCTTGGGGCTGTCGAACTGACCATGTTATATATTTTTAAAGCGTATGGCTATTCCCAGGCAGAGGGTTTAGGTATCACGATCCTATATCGGGCATTCGAATTTTGGCTACCCTTAATTTTGGGACTTCTGGCTTTTGCATGGCGTGGCAAGCAATTGTTGGCGAGGATTGGACCTGCCTTGCTTATTTTCTTTTTGGGCGTGGTGAACCTCGTCTCCGTATTGACACCACCGTTGGCCGATCGTATGAAACTTGATCGATTTTATTTGCCGCTGGAAGCAATTCACGCATCTAAATTCATGGTATTAGTGTTGGGCCTGGGGTTATTGGTCACTTCGGCCTACTTGATTAAAGGTTTCCGTATTGCATTTTGGATAGCTGTAGTATTCAGCGCACTGTCACTGTTTGGGCATGTCTTTAAAGCCCTGGACTATGAAGAAGCTTCGGTGGCTTTATTGACCTTGGCTTTATTGGCAATGAGCTATAAGCAATATCGCATTAAGAGTAATATTCGATGGATGCGTATTGGGTTTATCACATTTTTTGTTGCTCTCATGGGCATATGCCTATTTGATGTGTTGAGCTTTTACTTTATTGATAAGCAACATTTCGGGGTCGACTTTACCTGGAGACAATCCATTTACCATACCGCAAGAAGCTTCTTGTTGTTTGCCGACGATGAATTGATGCCACAAACAAACTTTGGTCAAGAACTCTTGCGGATCACTCAGGTACTTGGACTTTTTTGCTGGTTCCTCTTGATCTATGCGTTAGCCCGCCCCCGTCTTCTAGCAGATGAGGACTCGAACCAATCTGAATTGGAGCGTGCGGAGCAGCTGCTGCTCGAATTTGGACAGTCTCCGATGGATTTTTTTAAACTCGGAAAAGATAAGAGCTTATTTTTTTCGGAAATTTCAGAAGGATTTACGGCTTACCGCTTGGCTAACGAATTTGCAATTGTATTGGATGAACCTGTGTGTGAACAAGGGGATAAGGAAGAACTGATTCGGGAGTTTGATGCTTATTGCTATGCAAATGGATTGAAAGCCATTTATTATCGTGTTGATGAAAATAGCTTGGTTCACTTTTCTTCCCTTCGCAAACAGAAGATTACGATTGGACAGGAAGCAGTATTAGAACTCGAGGCATTCAAGCTGGAGGGTAAGGACCGTAAGTCACTGCGTAACGGACTGAATGCAATTCATAAAAAGGGGTTTACCACGGAAGTGTTGACAGCACCGCAGAACAAGGAAATTATAGATCAATTGAAAGCGATCTCCGATGAGTGGTTGAAAGCATTTGATAAAAAGGAAATGGTTTTTTCACAGGGTATGTTCGATGGAAAAGATCTTGTCTCACAGGATATTATTGTGCTGAAAAATGAAGCAAGGCAAGTGGTCGCTTTTCTCAATATTATTCCTGACTATGCAAAAGATGAGTGTACCTATGATATGATTCGGAAGTCTTCGGAAGCTCCAGGTGGAAGTATGGATGCGTTGATCGTTGAGCTTATTGCTTATGCGAAAGACCGAAAATACGCGTATTTAAATTTGGGCATGGTACCAATGACGGGTTTAGGAGCAACGGATAGTCCTGCAGAGAAAATTATGAAATTTGCCTCAAAGCGATTAGGCAATTTCAAACATTACCATAGCCTGCGCGATTTTAAAGAAAAGTATGCGACATTTTGGGAAAATAAATACCTTATATTTGATAACGATTTTGATCTCATACAACTTCCTGCAGCACTGATAAAAGTAATGAAGCCAAATGAATAGCTTCATATAGAGCTCATACAGATGAAAAAATTAGCCACTTTATTTATAATTGGAAGCATAGCGTTTCATGCTTTTGCTCAACAACGTTTGATTGACATGAAATATTGGAATAATAAAGCTGTACTACCTTTGGTTCTCTATCTGAGTGGAGATGGCGGGTTCAATTCGTTTTCGAATAAACTCTGTGAGCTGATTGCTGGAGCAGGATATACGGTGGCTGCTATTGATTCAAAAAACTATTTCTGGAAGAAGAAAAGTCCAAATGAAATTGCTGCGGATGTGTCAAACACGCTTAAAAACTTGCTTGGAGGACGACATAATACCCGCCTTTTTGTGGTTGGTTATTCATTCGGTGCAGATGCAGTTCCTTTTATTTTGAATCGCTTGGATCCTGCCGTTAAAAAAACCTTAAAAAGTGTAGTGCTTTTGGAACCTTCGGGGTCGACTGATCTCGAGATCCATATTGCAGATATTCTGGGGCGGAGTAATGCAAAACGAAGTCTTGATGTCGTCTCGGAAATCAATCGAATGGATGGAGTGAAAACGAGTGTTATTCTTGGTGACGATGAAGCCGACTTTTCTGTAAAGAAGATAACCCTTAAAAATTTTAGTAAAGTATACCTTTCTGGCGGACATCATTTTAGTGGAAATGCAGAACAGGTAGCGAAGAATACTGTCGCCCTATTTTAATGGAGCCGCTTTAATATACGCTGACTCTCTTTTACGGTGGTTATACGCTAGCAACGGTCATTTATAGTGCTAAGATAGGTAAAAGCATCGATGTTATTCGTATTTCTTGTCCTACATCAATTTAATTAAATAATGAAGGGCGTAATTTTGATTTAGAATTTAAATAGACAATTATGGAATTAGGAATAGGAATGTTTGGTGACTCTCGGATAGATCCAGTTACGGGTCAGATCCAGGCAGCACAAGACCGAATGAAAGAAATTATTGAAGAAATCAAACTCATGGATCAAGTGGGCTTAGATTTCTTTGGAATAGGAGAACATCATCGCGCAGATTATGCAGTAGCAGCACCAGAGATAGTCTTAGCGGCGGCTTCTACAGTGACCAATAATATTAAATTGGGGAGTGCAGTTTCGGTATTGAGTTCTGCCGACCCTGTCAAATTATTTCAGGATTTCGCTGCAGTTGATTTGTTGTCAGATGGAAGGGCCGAGTTAATGGCCGGAAGAGGATCTTTCATCGAATCCTTTCCCTTATTTGGTTATGATCTCAAAGATTATTCCGAATTATTTGAAGAGAAGTTAGCGCTTTTGCTTAGATTGAATGAGCAAAATCCAATCACATGGCGTGGAAATTTTAGAGCTCCCCTAATCAATCAAGAAATTTTCCCTCGGCCTAAGAACGGATCACTGCCGATTTGGGTTGCCGTAGGGGGCACAACTTCTTCTGTTATCCGTGCAGGAAAATTGGGTTTGCCTGTCATGTTTGCTATCATTGGTGGTATGTATGAAAGTTTCGATCATCTATTTGACATGTATCGCCAAGCGTATGAGGATAATGGTCATGATATGGCTAATTTTCAAGTTGGAGTACACATGCATGCATTTTTTGGCGATAACAGCGCCCAGGTTGCAGATTATTACTATCCGATTTATTCCGCACAGATGGATCGCATAGGGTCAAGTCGAGGCTGGCCTCCATATCAACGCACGCAATATGATTTCGGAAGGTCTTCAAGGGGCCACCTGCTTGTTGGAGATGCTAATTATGCCGTAGATAAAATCTTGCAGATTCAGGAGAAATTTAAGCTGACACGTTTCTCTGCCCATATGGATGTAGGTGCCCCCGGACATAAAGAAATGTTGCAATCTATAGAGATTTATGGCGAGAAAATAGCACCAGAAATTAGAAAGGTATTACATAAAGATATTTAGAGATATTATCATTTTTTTAACGTTCAGATATTACATACCTTTGTGGAATAAATCATTTTAGAGAGTAAGATGCTTGGATTAAAGTTATTGACAGATCCGCGGTGGGCAAACATCGCAGAAGGTAATTTAGAGGAGATTTTGACAGATCATGCATGGTGTGAACAAAAAGCTGCTTCAAATGCAATATCCTTAATTACAAACAACTCAGAGTACGAGGATTTGGTACATGAATTGACCGCAATCGCTATCGAAGAAATGGAGCATTTTAAGATGGTCATTGATATCATTAAAGAACGTGGTTATACTTTAGGGCGTGAGCGAAAAGATGATTATGTTGGTCAATTGATGAAATTTTCTAAAAAGGACGGGAGCCGTAACATGGCTTTTATAGACCGTTTATTATTTGCTGCCATGATTGAAGCTCGTAGTTGTGAACGTTTTAGGGTGCTGTCGCAAAATATTCAAGATAAAGAATTGGCAAAGTTTTATTATGATTTAATGGTTTCTGAAGCAAATCATTATACCACATTTTTAAATTTTGCACGTAAATATACTATAGATGTTGATGTAGAAAAGCGTTGGAAAGAGTGGTTGGATTTTGAAGGTAAGCTTATTCAGTCATATGGAAGTAAAGAGGCCATTCATGGCTAATCGGATATCGCCCCTACCTATTTTAAAACACATACATAACAGTTGTCCCGTTCTATTTCTTAGAACGGGATTTTTTGTCACTTAATTATTCTTATCTTTGTACCGTGATTGAAAAAAGTAAAAGAATAGATATCAGGAGTTTGTCTTTGGATCAGATCAAAGACCAACTTACAGCGTTGGGGGAGCAAGGTTTTCGTGCAAAACAGATTTATGAATGGATTTGGGTTAAATCTTGTGTAGATTTTGATCAGATGAGCAATCTAAGTAAATCCCTTCGCGAGAAGCTAAAAGAGCATTTTACAATCAATGCGGTTACAATTAAAGAATCACAGATCAGCTCGGATAAAACCATTAAAAGTAGTTTTTGGCTCTACGATAATAATATCATTGAGGGCGTGTTAATACCGGCTCCCGAGCGTATGACAGCCTGTGTCAGTTCACAAGTAGGTTGTAGTCTGACCTGTAAGTTCTGTGCAACAGGCTATATGGATCGCAAAAGGAACCTCAATGCCGATGAGATCTATGATCAGGTCGTTCTAATCAGCAAGCAAGCCGAGGAGAATTATGGTCAGCCTCTGACAAATATTGTCTATATGGGAATGGGAGAGCCCTTGTTGAATTATGCCAATATGATGAAATCGGTAGAACGTATTACTGCTCCAGATGGATTGAATATGGCTGCCAAGCGGATTACAGTGTCCACGGCCGGTATTGCAAAAATGATTAAGAAATTGGGTGATGATCAAGTGCGTTTCAACTTAGCGCTTTCTTTGCATGCCGCAAATGATAAAAAGCGAAATGAGATTATGCCAATTAACGAGCAGAACTCCCTAAAGGCGCTGGCAGAAGCCCTAAAATATTTCTATGCCAAAACAAAGAGCCCGATCACATTTGAATATATTGTCTTTAATAATTTCAATGATGAATTGGACGATGCGAAAGAACTGGCCAAATTCTGTAAACATGTGCCCTGTAAAGTCAATCTAATTGAATATAATCCTATTGCATTAGCAGACTTCCTAAATGCCGAAGCAGATAAAATCGAAATTTTTGCAAATTATCTCAAAAGTCAAGGAATCATCACGAATGTCAGACGCAGCCGTGGAAAGGATATTGATGCCGCTTGTGGGCAATTAGCCATCAAGGATAAGAAAGAAGAGGAATCTGAAGCATAATCTGATGGATTGTTCCTATCTTTAATAGGAGAGTTAACCAGATGAAGTCCGAACTAAATAAGCTTTTTGGCGATTTCGTGTCTATATTTTTTCCGAGAGAATGTGGATGTTGCGGGTGTGTGCTAAAATATCAGGAAAAGTTTATCTGCATTGCATGCGATTTTCATTTGCCTTATACGAACTATCACGAATACTCAGATAATGATACCGCGAGACAGCTCTGGGGAAAAGCACCGTTGGAAGAAGCATGCTCTTTCCTGTTCATGCAAAAGGATAGCCGTGTAGAACGTCTAATCTATCAGATTAAATACAATAACCAACCTTTTCTTGCGGAATACTTTGGCTATCAATATGGCTTAAAATTAATCGAAGTAAAGGCGTACCAAGATATTGATTTTGTTATTCCTGTGCCTTTACATAGTAGTAAATTACGGAAAAGAGGGTATAATCAATCTACCTACTTTGGAAGGGGAATAGCCAGAGCAATGGAAATTCCATTGCGGGAAGATATTTTGGTTAGAAAGAAAGCAACCATCAGTCAAACGGGCAAGGGAAGGCTCGAGCGCTATGAAAACGTAAGTGATATCTTTGATTGTCACACCACTGTTTTAATGGATAATGTGCACATACTATTGGTGGACGATGTGTTGACAACAGGTGCAACAGTTATTTCAGCAGCGTTAATGCTTTTCGCGTCTTTTGACTGTCGGATTTCTGTCGCCACTTTGGCTAGGGCCTAGTTCATTCGCCAAGCCTAGCTTATTGGGGGCAAACTATCAGAACTAAAATCTACACCTACCTCTTCAACTGCGATTCGGGTAATTTAGGCTGTAAATCGTCCGATCTTCTCATATTTCAAAAATGAGTAAGTCATCGAGATAAATCCAACAACATATCTATGACCTTCGGTTGACATAATTCAGAAGATAAGCAAACCCTGCCATACCTATTCCGATAGTGTCAGCAAATAAATCCCACCAATCGCCACTGCGATAAGTAAAAATGTAAAGCTGAAGTAATTCGGTCAGCCCTGCAAATAAGAATCCGAGTATAGATACAATAAAGAAAGGAACCCAACGTGTCGGTTTGCCGCTGAATTGTTGGATCACCCCATTATATAGCAGCGTGCAGAAAACAAAGAACATACCGCAATGGACTAATTTATCCATACCGGGATAAGAAGGAACTGCGTCGAAATTGTTGCCCGGGAGTGTGCATAAAACGATAACTATGATGGCCCAAATAAAACACCATTTATAGTCTAGCAAGATTTTAATCATGGCAATAAATATCCAAAAATTTCCTGATAGAAATTAAATTATTATTTATTTAAAAATTATTTGACTGTAAATCAGGTTTTTATGTAATTAATGTTGTTTTGTATGGTACTATGTATTGCATGGTACCATAAAATACATATATCTTTGTATTGTTATGATAGCTGAAAATACACAAATACAAATGAGGAAGGGGATACTAGAATACTGTATCCTATCCATAATTTCTCGAGGAGAAATTTATGCCTCCGATATTATCAGCGAACTGAAGAAAGCTCAATTATTGGTTGTAGAAGGCACCTTATATCCGCTTTTGACCCGTCTAAAAAACAATGGGCTGTTAAGCTATATATGGAAAGAGTCAACTTCAGGTCCGCCTAGAAAATATTATGAAATCACACAGGAAGGATTGGAAGTCCTTTCTAGATTAGATGTTACCTGGAATGAGTTGGTGTTTGCTGTAAACACTTCATTGGTAGGTAGAAACAATGATTCAACTAAACCAGTTAAAGATAATAACGATGAATAAGACAATAATTATCAATATAAATAGTATCGTCTTTCATATCGAAGAGGATGCTTATGAGGTGCTTCGCTCCTACATGATTGATATAAAGAAGCACTTTGGACAATCAGAAGATAGCCGCGAAATTTTAGAAGATATCGAGAACCGTATTGCTGAAATGTTTACCGAGAAGATTCAGGCAGGTAGCAAGGAAGTGCTTAATATGGATGACGTTAATGCAGTGATCGAGCAAATGGGAAGCGTCAGCGATTTTGAATCCGAAGATCAGGAGGGTTATTCGTCTTTCCAGCAACAGTCGAATGCAGACGGGTTTAAAGTGGGGAAAAAATTGATGCGCGACCCTGATGACAAAGTTTTTAGTGGAGTATGTAGCGGGCTTGGGCACTTTTTTGGCATTGAGGCTAAATGGGTACGGTTACTTTTTGCTTTATTTGTTGTGATCGGTGGATCAGGCGTATTGGTCTATGTCATACTGTGGATTGTAATGCCGTTGGCTATCACGCGTGCAGATAAAATGGAGATGCGTGGTGAGGCCCCAAATATTCATAATTTTAAACGTTCGTTCGACGAAGAAATGAGTGGAGTACGTGACTCATTTTCAAGAGGTATGGATCGGACAGGCGATAGTGTTGCTAAATTATTGCAGATTATTGTAAAAGTCATTGGCGTATTCTTCGTTATAATCGTTGGGTTGACCCTCATTGGTTTGATCATTGGACTTATTTTCTTTGCATTAGCTATTCTAAACGTCATTCCAGACGTTATGGATAACTCTGGACCTTTTTATTTAATGGATCCGAGCGATGTACCTTTTGCGTTGATAGCAGGTTTCTTGGCCATTTTTATCCCGTTTGCTGGATTGTTCTATTTACTTCTCCGTGTTCTTTTCGAGAAAAAGCCAATGAGCAATTATTTGACTACAACATTATTTTTGGTGTGGTTGGCTTCGATAGGTGCTATTATTTACTATTCTACATCCGTAGCGAAAGAATTCAAAGAGTCAAGTACAATTGTTGAAGAGAAGCCGCTGCAAAAGCAAGCTGTTTATTACTTAAATGAAAATGATATTCGGGTGATCCGCTTAAAGAACGGTGTAAAAAGCGGTCTGGGCATAAAAAGCGAAAACCTGTCTACCTATTTAAGACGTAATATTCGCATCCGCATTGAACGTATCGACTCCTTACAAGAACCTTACGTGCGTTATGAATATTCGGCTAAAGGAAACTCCTATAAAGTTGCAACGGATAGAGCAAGTAACATTCATTATACGTTGAGGCAAGATAGTACATCTCTAGTATTTGACAATGCTTTTCAATTAAATGAAGGCGAACTCTATCGGGACCAAGAAGTCAATATAACTTTGTTTCTTCCAGTCGGAACCAAACTGATCATTAACGATAAACTGGAAGATAAATTAAGAGATATTTCATTTTATGAATGCCGTGACCGGTACAGTGAGGATTTAAGTGACGTAAAGGATGTCGAATTTATGGTCACTTCACTCGGGTTGAAATGCGCCCTGCCACCGAAAAAATCTGATGACAACGACGAAGTAGATGCGGAAGACAGTGAAGTAGCCGCAAATGATACGTCTATCGTCATCCGTCGTGATACCATTATCAAGGTGAAAAAAGATGGTGTCACAGTAGAAACAAAAAAGAAATAACCGATACTTTGTCTTCTGCCTGCGGGCGGAAGACAAGGTATGGTAGCTTTAGCCAATCGAAAGTCAGTACGCAACCTCGTGTGATAAGCCTATTGAATACCCTCAACGTAACTGCTTTTGCATCTATTTTATAAACGAATGAAAAGATATTTTTACCTCTTACTCTTAAATTTATTGATTGCTTCCTTTGCCTGTGCGCAAGTTAAAGTCACAGGGAAAGTACAGCTGGAAAACAACGCGCCTTTGGCTTCTGCAACGGTTTACCTCATGAGCGCCAAGATGGACGTTATGTTGAAAACAGGCGTTACAGATGAAAATGGAAAATACCAGTTTTCAGATATAAAACCTGGACGTTATTATGTCCACATCAAGATGATCGGGTATATAAGCAATAAAAGTAATGTTTTTGATATTGCTACGTCAGATTACAATGCGCCCATAATTCTGTTGAAAACCGATACACGAAAACTGCAGGAAGTTGCTGTTGAAGGTAAGCGGCCGATGGTTGAAAGCAAGCCCGGTAAATTGGTGCTAAATGTGGAAAATTCTCCCTTAGCAGCAGGGAATAATGCCCTAAATATTGTACAACGAGCTCCGGGAGTAAGCTTGGATAACAACAATAATTTACAGTTGATGGGGCAATCTGGTGTCTCCGTTACTATCGATGGACGGCAGACCTATATGTCCGGTGAGCAGTTGGTGAATTTCTTGAAGAGTACAGATGGCAATCAGATTAAGTCAGTCGAAGTGATAACCACTCGCGCAGCTAAGGATGATGCTGAGGGGGCAGTGGGAACTATAAATATCGTTCTAAAAAAGAATCGGATGGAAGGATTTAACGGCACCTTTAACATGACGGCAGGGAGGGGTGAAAAATTCAGAGGGAATAGCTCCTTGTCGTTAAACTATAAAAAGAACAATACAACGCTATTCGGATCGTATGCCTATTCTGATGAAAAAAGCTACCGCAAGCTTCTGCTCGACCGTATCATACAGAATGAAGGAGTAAAGACTTATTTCAATCAAAAATCACTATTACATGAAAAGGAAAGAAACCATTCTTATCGTTTTGGGATAGAGCAAAAGACATCAGCTAGAAACACAGTCACGGTACAGTTTAATGGATCAAATAATGTCGAATACAATGATAACGATAGTAAGACCAATGTAGGAAAGTCTTTTACAACATTGGATTCCCTTTTGATTTCGACGTCTGCATTCAAAGAATTATTTGATCGTTACTCTGCTAATTTGAACAACGAGTTTCGAATTGATTCTAATGGCAGAAAACTCACTTTCGATCTGGATTGGAGTAAATTCAATAGCAGTAAACGTGTCAGCTACAATAATCAATATTTTGATGGTCAGATGGACGCCATTACGCCTGAGGAGATCCAACGAAGTAGAATGCCCATCGGAATCGATATTTATGTCGCCAAACTGGATTATGAACAACCGCTCTCTAAGGTTTCCAAGCTTGAAATGGGAGCTAAATACTCCAATGTTACGTCGGATAATGATTTAACGTTTGAAGACTTTTTGAACAACTCTTGGATTAGCAATGAAAAGCGTACAAATCATTTTGTGTATAAAGAGCAGATTGCCGCGACATATATAGACTATAACAATACGATTGGAAAATGGGGAATGAAGGTAGGAGCAAGAGGGGAATATACGTTTTCCGACGGAAATTCATTAACATTAAATAAGCAGGTGAAACGGAATTACTTTAAGCTTTTTCCGAATGCAAACCTAACGTATACCCTCCATGCAAACCATATTTTTTCATTGGGTTATGCAAGGAAAATCACCCGCCCCAATTACCGTCAGCTCAATCCTTTTGATTATTTCATTGATAAACTAACCTTTGAGCGTGGTAATCCGTATCTAAATCCGCAATATTCCAATGAATTTACCTTCAATTATACGTTGATGCAGCGTTATAATGTGACATTGGGTATTAACGATGTAAGGGATGCTATTGTAGAAAGCATGGGACAAGATTCGGTACTGAAACAAACTTGGGTTATACGTGAAAATTTAGGTAAGAACTTAACGGCTTATCTGAATCTGAACATTCCGGTTACAGTATCCAATATTTGGAGCATGAATAACAATGTTACTGGTATCTATTTTGACTTTAATGGCATGGTGAGCGGCCACCCACTAAAAAGAAAATCTTTTCTTTTGCAAGCTACATCCATGCACAATCTTAAGCTGGCGAAAAGCCTGTCGGCGAATGTCAACTTAAGATATTTCTCTCCCTTCAAATACAACGTATACGATATGAGAGGCCGTTGGGATATGGAGGTTGGAGCGACAAAAACGTTTAAAGATCAACGTAATTCTTTAAAGTTGGCCGTGAGCGACCTATTTAATACAGGAAATCAGAACCTGAAAACTAATTTCGGAGACTTTGATTCCAGTATTAGACAATACCAAGATCGTCGTGTGGTCCGATTAACCTATTCGTATAAATTTGGAAATTTAAAAAATAATTATCGTAAGAAAGATACGAGTAACGAAGAAAAGGAAAGGGCGCAATAGGACATGAATGTCTTATTATCTCAACCGTAAGAGTATCATTTCTTACGGTTTTTTTGTTTGATGTGAATTCAGTACCCCATCGATTTAATCATTGTTGATCAATTCAGTAGGTAATACACGAGTTTCAAACTCAGCGATTGGATATTTGGTTTCTATCAACTTAATAAGCAATTCTGTCGCGATTTTCCCCATTTCGAAAGCAGGCTGTCTAATAGAAGTTACTTTGGAAGAAAATAAATCTACAACATTTGAGTTTGTAAATCCAGCAATAGCGATATCTTGTTGTGCTGCTAAAGGCCTTTTTTTTATTACATGAAGATATCCTGTGGTTAATTTGTCTCCCGAAATGAAAATAGCATCAAAACCAATGCGGATAAGTTCCTCGACAGCTTGCTCAATTTCCGCTGAGTGTAGCCCGCCATGTTGACAATACTTGACCAAATTTGGATCAAAATCGATATGATTCGCCATGAGCGCCTTTTTATAGCCAATTAATCGATCCTTCGTTATAGACAATGATTTGGAGTTTGTCAGATGGGCAATTTTTTTCTTTCCGAGTTTTATAAGGTGCTGTGTGGCATCATAGGCTCCTTGTTGATTGTTTACAACGACTTTGTAGGTGTCAAACTGCTGCGGCACGCGATCAAAAAAGACAATGGGAAATCCCCGCTCCTTCAGCTGCTGCAAATAGGATATATCTTCGGTTTCCGAAGATAATGCAATCAATAGTCCGTCGATGGATCTGGAAGTTAAATATTCAACATTTAGTCGTTCGCGTACAGACGATTCATGCGTTTGCGATATTATAATTTGAAAGTTCTTATCATAAGCAACAGATTCTACACCATTGATGACCTGTGAGAAAAAATTATTGGCTATTTCGCTAACAATAACACCGATCGAATGACTTCGACGCTCTTTCAAACTTCTAGCGATAGGGTTGGCGCGATAGTTTATCTTTTCGGCATATTCCAATACAATCTTTTTTGTTTCGGGGCTTATTTCATAACTATCTCTTAAGGCTCTCGAGATCGTGGAAGTGGATAAATTAAGCGCTTTAGCAATATCTTTAATTGTATAGTTTTCGAATCTCATAATCGGCAAAATAAACTATAATATTAATCAAAAAAAATTACAAAACCTAATTTATCAGGATATGCAAACGTTGCCGGCAACGTTTGCATAACTTTTTAATGATACTTGCATGAACAAGTGAAATATACTTTGTAAACTTGATTGTATGATAACCAATTAAATTTTGATGCAGTTCCTGCAACAGCAATTTAATCATTAAAATTTTAAACCCTAAAAATATGAGTAAAGCCTTAGTAATCTCTACTGCTATCTGTGCTTCGTTATTCACATTAAATGCGCACGCTCAAACCCGAAAAGTCCAAGGCACAGTCGTTGGTACAGATCAAAAAGCGTTGGCGGGTGTGAGTGTGACCGTGTATGGGACAAAAATTGTTGCTGTGACCGACCAACGTGGAAAGTTCAGCATCGAGATACCTGGTAACAATAACGAACTTCAATTTACCTATGTCGGATTTCAGACTAAAAAAGTTACAATTCCTACGAATCAGAAGATGCTTAGTATTGTTCTAGAGGAAAAGTCTAATGCGCTCGAGGAAGTAACCGTTAATATCGGATATGGAACCGTTAAGAAAAAAGATCTGACGGGGGCTGTAACCTCCGTAGGTGCAGAAACGATCTCCAAAGCGCCAGTATCATCTGCTCTTGAAGCGATTGCAGGAAGAATGGCGGGCATACAGATTTCTTCAACAGAAGGTTCCCCTGATGCCGAGATGAAGGTTCGTGTGCGTGGCGGTGGGTCCGTTACGGGAGATAACGCCCCTTTATATATCGTGGATGGATTTCCGATGTCTTCGATATCAGATATCGCACCTGCTGATATTGAATCGATTGATGTATTAAAAGATGCATCTTCTGCAGCTATATATGGCTCCCGGGGTGCAAATGGGGTTGTCATCGTAACCACTAAAAGTGCCAAATCTGGAAAAACATCAATTAGTTATAGTGCGTTTGGAGGAATTCGAAATTTGGCAAAAAAACTTGATGTATTGTCTCCATACGATTATGTAACATGGCAATACGAACAGGCCTTATTGGAAAATAACCTGGATAACTATGTCAAATACTTCGGTAACTTTCAGGATATAGATCTCTATAAAGACGTCAAACCAAACGATTGGCAGGAACTTGTATTCGGAAGAACAGGAAATACTTTCAATCAGAATTTCAACCTGTCCGGAGGCACTGATAAAACGAAATATTCTATTTCACATTCCTTTGTAAAAGATAAGGCAATTATGGAAATGTCAGGCTTTCAGAGACAAAACATTAATTTCAAGCTGAACCATAAGCCATCTAAAAGCACTTCAATAGATCTAGGAGCACGATTTTCTGACGTTCGCATTTCAGGTGGAGGCATGAATGAACAGAATGAAGCCTCATCAGCAGACTCTCGATTAAAATTTGCAATGATTTATCCTCCCTTTCCGGTGGGAGGTTTGACAAATAGTGATGAAACCGATGATGAATTCAATTTATATAATCCACTAGAGTCCTTGGTCGATAATGATCAGTTGCAGCGAAGAAGAACGTATAACCTAAATGCGGCATTTAGCTGGGATATTGTTAAAAACTTACGGTTTAGGACAGAATTTGGCTTTGATGATTACCGCAATTATAACGATCGATTTTACGGCACAACCACTTATTATGTACGAAATGTTCCCGCTGCGTTAGAACAAAATAAGCCCGCTCTTATCTCATTGAATACTTCTACCCAGGGAATACGTTCAACAAACACACTGAACTATAACTTTCAAGATTTTCTCCCGAAAGGACATAGTTTAAGTGTGTTAGTTGGCCAGGAATATTTGTTTACACAAAAAACATTAAATACGAATACAACACACGGTTTTCCGAAAAGCTTTAAACTGGATGATACCAGCAGATTAACGCCACAAGGCGCCTCCAGTACGATAAACAATTATATGTTTGCTGACGAAAAATTACTATCATTTTTTGGCCGGGTAAATTATGATCTAGATTCGAAGTATTTATTTAATGCAACTTTTCGGGCAGATGGTTCGTCGAAGTTTTCTGCAGATAATTATTGGGGATATTTCCCATCCATGGCAGCAGCTTGGCGGATTTCATCAGAACGATTTATGAACAATACGCAATCTTGGCTGGATGACCTGAAGCTTAGGGCAAGTTTGGGTACATCCGGAAATAATAATATTCCATTAGAGCAGATCTATCCCATATTTCCGGTTAAGAATACGGAATGGGTTAATGGGTATAAAAATTATTGGGCGACGTCAAAAACAATGTCTAATCCAGATTTAAAATGGGAAACGACCATTTCAAAGAATATAGGGCTGGACTTTACCCTGTTCAAGAAGAAGCTATCGGGAACGATTGATGTCTATAAAAACAAAACGAAAGACCTTCTGATCCTTTTCCCAATTGCCGGATCAGGCTATGATGATCAATACCGCAACTTGGGGGAGACCCAAAATAAAGGTATTGAGCTTACGCTAAACTGGTCTGCAATAAATAAGAAAAACTTTGATCTTAATTTTAGCGGTAATATTAGTTTCAATCAAACGAAAGTCAATTCTTTGGGGACTCTGGCTTCGATTCCAATGGCTTCGGGGTGGGCTTCAACAGAAATTGGAACGGATTACATTGTGGAGACTGGCGGGCGAGTGGGTAAAATGTATGGTTATATGAGCGACGGACGTTACGAAGTCGGTGATTTTAAAGCCTATGATGCTACCGCAAACAAATGGATTTTAAAGGATGGTGTAGCCGATGCCTCTGCGGTTGTGGGTACCATAAGACCAGGAACGATGAAATTAAAAAATTTAGCCGGTGATGATAACAAGATAAACGCCAGTGATCAAACGATTATTGGCGATGCAAACCCTTTGCACACTGGTGGATTTTCAATCAATACACGCATCTATAACTTTGATATGACGGCATTATTTAACTGGAGCTATGGAAATGATATTTACAATGCAAATAAGATTGAATATACATCCACGAGCAAATATAATAACCGAAACATGCTTAATGTGATGGAAGAAGGACAACGTTGGACCAATTTACTGCCCGATGGAACAATCAGTAACGATGCTAACCAATTGGAGGATATGAATAAAAATACAAGTCTCTGGTCTCCTCTTACCAATAAATTTGTATTCAGCGACTGGGCTGTGGAGGATGGTTCGTTTTTGCGCTTGGGAACTGTTACAATAGGATATACGCTCCCTAAGGCATTTACAGAAAAGTTGAAAATCCGGAACTTCAGAGTATATGTGTCTGGATATAATCTTGCCGTTTGGACAAATTATAGTGGTTTTGATCCTGAAGTCTCTACACGAAGGAGGACAAACCTTACTCCGGGGGTGGATTATTCGGCTTATCCAAAAAGCAGAACTTTCGTAGCAGGTCTTAATTTAAACTTCTAGTCTTATGAAAAAAACACTTTTGCATATAACAATGGCTTTAATATTTGCTGGATCCGTATCTTCTTGCAATAAAATATTGGAAGCACCGTCTAAATCTGCATTGGATGAGTCGGTTATCTTTTCCAATCAAGATCTTGCGGAGGGAGCAGTTGCAGGAATTATTCAATCTTTTGGTGAAACAAACTCTTATCGGGGGAGGTACCTCGTATTTTATGGCATCAATACAGACACAGAAGTCAATAATAGCTTAAAGAATACTGGCGATGAAAAATCACGATTGTCAAACTATAACACAAACGTGAATAACACCCAGATGAATACCGATAATAATGCCTGGGCGAAGTTCTATGAAGGAATAGAACGAGCGAATTTGGCGATTAGAGGGTTGCGTAAGTACGGCGACATAGAACAACGTCCAGAAATGGCCTATATTCTAGGGGAGATACTAACTTTAAGAGCTGTTGTGTACAACGATCTCATCAAGGCATGGGGAGATGTACCAGCCCGTTTTGAACCGCTTAGTACAGCAACCATCTATATCGAGCGTAGTGACCGAGACATAATTTACAAGCAATTACTTGCCGATTTGGAGGAAGCACAAAAATATTTGCCTTGGCCAAATCAAAGTACTAAAACGGCCAATGTTGAGCATGTCAATAAAGCGTTCGCTAAGGGGCTGCGTGCTCGTTTGGCTTTGGCCGCCGGAGGTTATTCGCAACGTGCAGATGGAATTCGAAAAAGTAATGATCCAGAACTGGATTCAAAAAAGATGTATGCGATAGCAAAACAAGAATGCTTGGATATTATTACTAGTGGCACTGCAAAACTTCTGGGTTTTGAAGAAGTTTTTAAAACATTGTGTCAAGAAAAAGGTCAGGCTGGCTTAGAATCATTATGGGAAATTCCGTTTAGTGAAGGCCGTGGCCGCGTTATATTTGACCTTGGCGTTAAACATACCACAACAGATAAGTATACCGGACAAAATAAAGGTGGGACAAATGGACCTAATCCAATCATGTTCTATGAGTATGAGAAAGAAGATGTGCGCCGGGATGTGAGTTGTGTTCCTTATGAATGGACGAGCGGGGTGCAGGTGCCAACAAATCTTGTTAAATGGTATTTTGGAAAGTACCGCTATGAGTGGATGTCTAGATTTGTTACTTCTACAAATGACGATGGATTAAATTGGATGTATATGCGGTATGCCGATGTACTTCTCATGGCGGCAGAGTCTATTAATGAATTGGATGGTCCGAGTGCTGCTGCCCCTTACTTTAAAATGATCCGTGATCGAGCATATCCAAACAATCCAGAGAAAGTGACAGCCTACATGCAGCAGATTACCGCAGGTAAGGATGTTTTCTTTAATGCAATTGTCAATGAACGTGCACTGGAATTTACGGGAGAAATGTTGCGTAAAGGGGATTTGATTCGATGGAATCTGCTGGGGCCCAAATTGGCTGAAGCTAAACAAAAACTACAGCAGCTGGAAAATAGGCAGGGTAAATATGCGACATTGCCGGCCAATATTTACTACAAGACAGCCGCTGATGGGGAAAAAGTGGAAATATATGGCTTAAACTATGGCGATACAGATGCAGCAGGTGCCGTAGCAGGATACCCTTCATCGAAAAAATGGACAATGGTTGCGAGTAGCGACCTAGCAGCCTTTTGGGATGCTTTGTATCTACGTGATCCCAATACACAGCAATTTTGGCCTATTTGGCAATATTTTCTGGATAACAGCAACGGTAAGTTGACAAACAATGGTTTTAGTTTTCAATAGAAAAATAAGCATACGCATGAAAAGAATCAATATATTGCTATATCTCGGCCTCGGGCTCATAGTGACAGGCATAAGCTGTTCCGATGATCGCGTAAAAGAATTAACGGAATTAACGACAGACCGTTATTTTTCTCCTACGGGAATGAGTGCCCAAATAGTCAATCAAACAGGAGTCCGATTGACCTGGAAGAAGAATTCAGCAGCCGAGAGTTATACCTTAGAACTATTTGCGAATGGTGAACTCAATTTTGAAGGTAGCCCGGTCAAAAAAATTGAAGGGATTACCAATGACCAGATTCCCTATACTATTGTTGGACTGGATGGGGCAACAAATTATTCTGTCCGCATCAAGGCTATCGGAACGGCGATTGCAGACTCCAAATGGAGTACCATTACTTTTAAGACAAACGAAGAACAGATTATGAAAGCTGTCAGCCCAGAGGGTATACAGGCCACTTCAGTTCGTCTTAATTGGACCCCAGGGGAAGAGGCTACGACAATAAGTGTTAACCCCGGGAATATCATCCATACCGTCACTCCGCAAGAGATTGCAGCAGGGGAGGCAACCGTCACAGGGCTAACCGCAGAAACAAGCTATACAGCGACATTGTTGAAAGGAAACAAAATCCGCGGGTCCGTCACATTTATGACATTGCTTGACTTGGGTGATGCAGTTGTTGTGCAGCCTACAGATAATTTAACGGCTGTGATCGGTACAGCCAAAGCGGGGGATGTGCTCGCTCTAATGCCGGGGGTCTATTCGCTAGCGGCGGATGTACTAATCGACAAGGCGATATCCATCAAAGGGGCAAAACCCACCGATCGTCCAATGGTAAAATCTGCTTATTTTAATTTGGATAAGGGCGCTTCATTGGCATTAAAAGATCTGATACTTGATGGAGAAAATAAGGCGGGGGGAAACTCTTTCATTAACTTGCAGACAGGTGCATTCGGAAATATCCGCCTGGAAGATAGTAAATTGATAAATTATCCGAAAGGAATCATTTCTGGTAGCGTCAATGCTGTGATTGAGAGCGTAAGCATAAATAATACTATTTTTGATAATATCGCCGGTAATGGAAATGATTTCATTGATTTTAGAAACGCGATTACCAAAACACTTGAATTTACAAATAATACCGTTTCTAATGCTCTTTTGTCAGGGCGTGATTTTATTCGCATGGATGCAGGTGGATCTACAGCTTACCCGGCTATTACGAGTATCCTTAAAGTAAACAATAATACTTTTTATAACGTCATACAAGATGCTTCTAAACGCTTTTTATATGTCCGTTTAGCAAAGAATGAAATTACATTCTCCAAAAATTTAATGGTGAAGTCGCTGGCAATGACTGCTAATCAGTCTGCTACTAATCTGGTCGAGCGCAAAAGCAATAATTACTTTGATGCGGTAAACTTCTACAACAGTTCTGCCTCTGGAGTGAAAAACGATGCAGTAGCCAACGGCTATACACTCTTGGACCCTGGATTTAAGGACGCTGCCAAGGGAGATTTCACAGTAACAAACCAGACCTTAAAAGAGAATGGTATTGGCGACCCGAGGTGGGTAAAATAAAGGATTTGAGTAAAATTTAGGACAACTCGCCTTCGATAATAAGAAGGCGAGTGTTTTTTTGACCGATGTAATGAAAAAACAATTTTTACTATTTTCTGGAGGGCTTATTTTCATTTTTCTATTTGCTTTCCAGCGCGAAAAACCAGTTACAATCTATATCATTGGCGATTCTACGGCTGCCAACAAAGACAGTAGTACCTTTCCTGAAACTGGATGGGGAATGGCCTTTGCAAAGCTGTTCAATCAACAGGTTAAAGTCGATAACCGAGCTCTAAATGGACGTAGTACAAAATCCTTTAAACGGGATGTGGGCAAAGATGGAAGCTTTGTGAATCATTGGAAACCTATCTTTGAGCATCTCCGAAGCGGAGATTATGTATTCATCCAGTTTGGGCATAATGACGAAAAGATCGATAAGCCTAACGTGGGAACATCGCTGGATGAGTTCGAACAAAATCTTATTTTTTATATCGATCAAACGCGCGAGAAAGGAGGCGTCCCAATTCTATTAACACCAATCGCAAGACGTAAGTTTGAAAATGGCACGCTCATGAATACCCATGGACAATATCCTGCCATTGTACGTAAGGTAGCCGATCATACGCACACCGCATGGATTGATATGGAAAGTAAAACAACGAAACTTTTAACGCAATATGGAGAGGAAGGGAGCCGGCAATTGTTTTTATATGTAAATAGCGGCGATAGAAATTACCCCCACGGCAAGAAAGATGATACGCATCTAAACACTTTTGGAGCAGACGAAGTGGCGAAGCTCGTGGTCGACGGAATTCGGGAATTAGCACTGCCTATCCAAAAAAATCTGATTCTGAAGTAACCTAAGGGTGTTACAAGAGCAGAAAAAACGTAGACGCAAATCAATTGGATAGATAGGGAGAGGATTTTCATAAAAAAAAGCGACATCGATAGCTGACTAATGCCAGGCAGATCGATGTCGCTTTTTCAACGAAGTCGTAAGAGACTAGAAAATGTATTTAGTACTTAAGAAATTGGATTCATTTTCACTAACGATATCGTTCAGCAACTTTTTGTTTTCCTCAGTAAACTTTGTTGCCACTAGCGAACGAATAGAGAACGAACGCAATGCGTCGACTACCGATAATGTTCCTTCAGCACTATCTTTTCTGCCGGTGAAAGGAAAAGTATCTGGACCACGCTGACATTGGCAGTTGATGTTAACACGGCTTACTTGATTGACTAATGGATCAATCAATGAAGATACAACAGCAGCATTGTTACTGAAAATACTCACCTGTTGGCCGTGAGAGGAACCAATTAAATATTCAATAGGTTCTTCAAGGTCATCGAAAGGAACAACAGGGATCACTGGCCCAAATTGTTCTTCTCTGTAAAGTTTCATCTGTGAGTTAACAGGGTATACAATTGCCGGGTAGAAGAATGATTCTGCAACCTCCCCCCCGTGCTCATTAATCACTTTTGCACCATAGGCTTTTGCATCTTCGATGCATTCCGTTAAATAAGCAGGTTTATTGACTTCTGGAAGAGGAGTAAGCGACACACCCTTTTCCCAAGGCATCCCATATTTTAATTTTGCCACTTCTGCCGAAAGGCGTTTTAAAAATTCCTGTGCTAAGCTTCGGTGCACGTAGATAATTTTAAGTGCTGTACAGCGTTGACCATTGAAAGAAAGAGAGCCTAGAACGGTTTCCGAAACCGCTAAATTCAAATCCGCATCTTTCGTAATGATAGCTGCATTTTTTGCATCCAGCCCAAGGATAGCACGAAGACGGTTAACTTTCGGGTGCAATTTTTTAAGTTCATCAGCAACACGGCTCGAACCGATCAAAGTCAATACGTTAATCTTACCAGATTGCATTAAACTAGGAACAATCTTATTCCCACGGCCATAAATTGTATTGACAACGCCTTTCGGGAAGCTTGTTCTGAAAGCCTCTAATAGAGGATAATGTAATAACGTACCATGTTTAGGTGGTTTGAATAACATGGTGTTTCCCATGATTAATGCTGGGATCAATGTGGTGAAGGTCTCATTCAACGGATAATTGAATGGGCCCATACAGAGTACTACTCCTAAAGGAGATCTCCTGATTTGCGCAACGATACCTTGTTCGATTTGGAAACGTGAAGAGTCGCGGTCTATATCTTTCAATGCGTCGATCGTTGCGTAAATATATTCTACAGTACGATCAAACTCTTTTACCGAGTCTGCATAGGATTTGCCAATTTCCCACATAATAAGCTTGACAACAATGTCTTTCTTGGCAATCATCTTTTGTGTGAAATTTTCAACACAGGTAATACGATCGGCAACGCTCATTGTCGGCCATTCTCCACGGCCGTTGTCGTATGCTTTTACAGCAGCTTCCAAGGCTTCCATGGACTCTTTTTCTGTACAAACAGGAAAACTACCGATGCGCTTACGTTTCAAGCCATCCTTAGTCTTTACACAGATTGGTGAAAAAACCTCGTTTACCTGACCCGTCCAAGAAATCATTTCTCCATTGGAAAGGAACTCTCTTTGATCGACCTGTTCGTCTAGCGTAAATTCTGCGGGAATGTTATTCTCCTCGTAGAAGATACCTTCTAAGTTTAAGCTCATTGTTTTTAAAAATGGTTTAGATTGATATTTATAAAGATATTGCTAATATAATATAAATTTTGCAATATATGTTAATTTTTTATTAAAATTAGTTTAGGTACTAGTGTTTTCATTACAACCCATGCAATTAGATATGCTATAGCGCAAAAAGAAAAGATAATGAAGTATCCTGCTTCCTCGCCTTTAAAGCCCATAAAAATGAGCTGCGTTTCATTGGCATAATCGAATAGCCAGCCTGATGTTTTGTTAATTATAAATGCGCCTATGCCCCCAGCAAGGCCTCCGATGCCTGTAACAGTCGCAATAGCACGTTTGGGAAAAGAATCGCCTATGGTTGAGAAAATGTTGGCAGACCAAGATTGGTGTGCTGCTCCTGCGAAACCGATTAGAATGACAGGTATCCAATAAGATATGTGACCCAGAGGTTGAGCAAAAAGTACAACTAAAGGGACAAAGGCAAACAATAACATAGCTTTCATACGTCCTTCATAAGCATTCATACCCTTTTTGTCAACAAAATAGGTGGGTAACCAGCCCCCATATATAGATAACATGGTGATGGCATAAAGCACAAAAATGGCGAGCTGACCTTCAGTATCTGATGATTTTATATCGTATACTGCCGAAAGATAGGCTGGCATCCAAAATAAGAAGAACCACCAGACACCATCCGTCATAAATTTACCAAAGACAAAAGCCCAGGTTTGCTTGTATTTTAGACATTCAGATATCGTAGTTCGTGGTTGCTTTGTTAGACCAGTCTGCTCCGACGCATGTTCATGATCATCCTGGTGAATGTAAGCCAGTTCGGCAGCGTTTACTTTCGGGTTTTCATGTGGTTTTTTATAAAGAAAGATCCAAAAACCCATCCATATAAATCCCAATGCACCGATGATGATAAAGGACATTTCCCAGCCCCAATGGGCTGCGATAATCGGGATGGTCAATGGAGCAGCTAATGCCCCAATGGTTGCTCCTGAATTGAAAATACTGGTGGATAGAGCCCGATCTTTTTTAGGAAAATACTCTGCCGTAGCTTTAATCGCCGCCGGAAAGTTACCAGCTTCACCCACAGCAAGAACAAACCGGGCGAAGATAAATAGATTGACACTGACGCTCAATACCAAACCCACGTTGTTCACATGAGATATAGCCTCTTTTGCCCCTTCAAAACCAACAAACCATTCTCCAGCCACGATGCCTGAAGTAGCGATACCACAAAATGCATGTAATATCGCGCCAATGGACCAGATCCCGATCGCCCATAAAAATCCCTTTTTTGTATCCATCCAATCTACAAATCGACCTGCAAAAAGCATACTGACTGCATAAAAAATCGAAAATAATGCGGTAATATTGCCATAGTCGGTATTTGTCCAATGAAATTCAGGACTGATAAAATCCTTCCACGTTAAGGAAAGCACCTGACGATCCAGGTAGTTGATGGTAGTGGCAAAAAATAGTAGCGAGCATATTACCCAACGGTAATTACCCTTTTTCTCCGTGTTAATCATAATGGGTTTAATAGTTTATTTTTAATGTACGAGTCTGTTTGCCCCTGCCAGTATACGCGATTAGTACGCCCGCTTTTTAAGGGTAACACCCGAGTTTTTATTGTCTTGCTTCTGCAACGAATTCAAGCGCTTTTTGTGTATTTTCGACTAAATTACTGGTGTCTTTAGGGTCAATTAACTTGCTCCCCATGCCCACAGCACAAACGCCTGATTTGAACCATGCCTTTAAGTTATCCATTTCGATTTCTACACCCCCCGTCGGCATAAATTTCTGACCTTTAAATAGGTCCCGGATTGATGACATGAATGCTGGGCCTAAAATATTTGCAGGAAACAATTTGATAAGTGCTGCCTCTTGTTCTTGAGCCGTATAGATTTCTGTCGGTGTCATACATCCGGGAATCCATAGCTTACGCTGCTCGTGCACTAACGATCCAACCAGCGGATTGACCAGTGGTGAAACGATAAAATCCGCACCAATTTGTAGAAATTGTTGTGCTTCGTTAACGGATTTAATCGTCCCAATACCTAAATAAAGATCTGGCATCTCCAGGTCTCTTGTGGCAACTAAGCGCTCGAAAACAGCCAAAGCTTCGGGACCTCGATTTGTAAATTCAAAAACACGTATTCCTGCTTGGTATAATGTGCGTAGAATCGCGATGCTTTCTGCTTTATCGTGATGGAAGAACAGGGGAAGCATCCCTTGTTCAATGATTTTATCTAATACAATCTCTTTTAAATTCATGCTGTCATTCTATTTTTTATATCGTCTACAGAACTCGTTGTTGCATCGCTTGCAATAAATAGTTTATCAAATGCGGCAAGCGTGGCAAACTCTAATGTCGCTTTTGGAGAAAGATTGGAGTATAGCCCATAAATCAGACCTGCCATAAAGCAGTCGCCGCTGCCTACTTTATCCAAAATCTCGTCCGCAATATATGTTGTTGATTTAATGAGGCTGTCTTTGTCAAACAGTGTTGTATAATACTTTATTCCTTTATTTTGATGGTCAAAACGAAAAGTATTGGCCACATATTGACATATCGGATTAGTGACAATGATTTCTCTGCTTGTACGATCCGCTTGCGCCAATAACTCTTCTTCTAAATAATCCGAAGAAGAATTAAGAAACCTTTCATCTAGTGGGGTACCAAGCATTTGATGTGCTGCCCAGATATTTCCCATGATTAAATTGCAATACTTGGCAATGGCAGGCATAATCTCCTTCGGAGATTTTCCGTATTTCCAAAGCTTTGCACGATAATTCAGGTCTAGTGACACAAAAATACCCTTCTCTTGTGCTTTTGCTACAGCTTCTAAACACAGGTCGGCAATATCTTGGTTGATTGCAGGGCATATCGCAGAAAAATGAAACCATTTGACGTCAACAAAGACCTCATCCCAATTGATACTGCCTACTTTGAGATTGGAAAACGATGAATTTGCGCGATCATAAATTACTCCTGCATTTTTTAAATCCTTCCCTTTGGGAAGATAGTAGATGCCCAATCGTTCTCCACCCCATAGCATTGCTGATGTGTCGATATTTCTACGTTTTAGGTAGTTGTCAATACCCTCGCAGATGGCATTTTGGGGCACAGCAGAAAGATAGGCTGATGGCACATCCCACAATGCCAAAGCTGTGGCTACATTCAACTCTGCACCGCCCACATAGAACGGCAACTGATGTTGTTCGATCCAATCCTGTTCGATATCGGGGCAGATCCTTAGCAGCAATTCCCCAAAGCTTAAAACTTTACCCTGCATGTTCATTAAAATTCAAAATATTCTTTCGCATTATTATAGCTGATATCCTGTATGATTTTCCCTACCCATTGGATATCATTTGGTATTTCTCCCTTTTCGATGTCTTCCCCAAATATGTCACAGACTAATCTCCTGAAATATTCATGCCTAGGGAATGAAAGGAAACTTCTGGAATCGGTCAGCATACCCACAAGTCGGCTTAGTAGCCCCATATTTGATAGCGTATTGAGTTGTTTTGTCATGCCATCTTTTTGGTCCAAAAACCACCAAGCTGAGCCAAATTGAATCTTCCCTTTGATAGAACCGTCATTGAAATTACCGATCATGGTGGCAATAAGTTCGTTGTCTGCAGGATTAAGATTGTACAAGATGGTTTTGGTTAGCTTATCTTGATTGTCTAATTTATTCAAAAATTTTGACAATGCACGTGCCTGACTAAAATCTCCAATAGAATCCCATCCGGTATCTGGGCCTATCAGACGATGCATGCGCGCATTGTTATTGCGTAGTGCGCCCAGATGGTATTGCTGAACCCATCCTTTTTCATGATCCCATTCGGCAAAATAAATCAGCATCGCAGATTTAAATTTTAAGCTTTCTGAGATAGAAATTTCCTTTTTTGTCCGAATCTTATCAAAGATCGCTACGATTTCTGTCTCGGTATAGTCTTCCGCGTAGATTTGTTCCAAACCATGGTCCGACACTTTACATCCATGGTCCGCAAAGAAATCATGTCTTGATTTTAATGCTTCTAAGTATGTTCCTAGGCTATTGATTTGAATGTCACTTACCTCTTCAAGTTTATCAATGTATTGATTTAAAGCGATAATATCGTCCGAGTTCATTGCTTTGTCGGGGCGAAATGCAGGTAGCATCTTGAACGATTCGTGTTCTTTTGCAAACTGTTGATGAAATGCTAAGCTATCGATCGGGTCGTCTGTTGTGCAGACAACTTCTACGTTCATCATTTTAAGCAGACCACGTACAGAATAGCTGTCTTGGCTCAATTTGGAAGCAGTATCTGCATATATTTTAGAAGCGGTTTTTGGCGATAAGATATCCGTAATTCCAAAATATCGCTGTAATTCAAGATGTGTCCAATGATAGAGTGGATTACGCAAAGTATAAGGTACTGTCTCTGCCCATTTCGCAAATTTTTCTTCATCTGGGGCATCGCCAGTGATAAAACGCTCATCGACCCCATTTGCGCGCATGGCCCGCCATTTATAATGATCACCATTTAACCAAACCTGGCTGATATTTTCAAATTTAACATCGTTTGCGATCTGCTCCGGAATCAAGTGATTATGGTAATCAATGATGGGCAGCTGTTTTGAATAATTGTGATACAGCTCAACCGCTGTATTCGTTTTCAATAAAAAATTGTCGTCTAAAAAAGTTTTCATGCTATATGCTGATTTATAAGCTTACACCTCTTTTCCAAGGTATAAAGTCATCCTGATTTAATAACACAGCTTTAGGAGTTACTTCCCCGCTGGCTGCCTTGATACAATATTCTAATATGTCTTCTCCCATCGTTTGGATCGATTTATCTCCATCTATAATAGGACCGGTATTGATATCGATAATGTCAGCCATTTTAGTTGCCAGGACATTATTTGTCGCCACTTTGATGACGGGACATATCGGGTTACCAGTAGGAGTGCCCAAGCCTGTAGTAAACAGAATAAGTGTTGCACCTGCGGCAGCTTTTCCTGTAGTAGCTTCCACATCATTCCCTGGAGTGCAAACTAGATTAAGACCTGGCTTCGTCGCCTCTTCTGTATAGTCCAGAACATCAACCACGGGAGATGTCCCGCCCTTTTTTGCAGCACCATTGCTTTTGATCGCATCGGTAATAAGACCGTCACGAATATTTCCTGGAGAGGGATTCATGTAAAATCCAGAACCAACAGCTTCGGCTGCATGGCTATAGGCCGTCATCAGATCAATGAATTTATTCGCTGCTTTGGGGTCGATAGTACGGTCTATTAAATTCTGCTCGGCTCCGCATAACTCCGGAAATTCAGCTAAGAGAACTTTGCCGCCCAGCGTAACCAGAAGATCGGCTGTGTAACCAACGGCAGGGTTGGCAGAGATACCGCTAAATCCGTCACTGCCGCCGCATTTTACCCCTAGGGTCAATTTACTCAATGGAACAGGCTGTCTCGAGAATTTATTGATTTCCGTCAGTCCAACGAAAGTCTGCAAGATCGCTTCTTTAATGAGCAGTTCTTCGCTTTTGGATTGTTGTTGTTCAAATACAAAGAGGGGTTTATCGAAGGCAGGATTGCGTAATTTGATATCCTTAACAAGGTCATTGAGTTGAAGGTTCTGACAACCCAAGCTCAAGATTGTCACACCGGCCACATTTGGATGATCTGCATAGGCAGCCAATAATTTGCTCAATATGGCTGCATCTTGGCGTATTCCACCACAACCACCTTGATGATTTAGGAATTTTATACCATCAACGTTTTTAAAAATGCGATCACTTTGATCTGTTGTACTATTTAGCCGCTCCAGAGAGGCGACAGATAACTCTTCCCCTTTTTCGTAGGCTGTTAATAACTGGTGAGTGAAGTTTTTATATTTTCCAGTCACAGAATACCCAAGTTCATTATACAGTGCTTCTTTGATCACATCAAGATTTCTATTTTCGCAGAAGACAGTCGGAATGAATAACCAGTAATTTGCAGTTCCGGCACGACCATCTGAACGTAAGTAGCCCTGGAAAGTTCGACCCTCGAACTTGGAAACATCGGGCTTTTCCCAATGATAATTTGAAGGTCTGAAATGATAGGGCTCCGCAGCATGTTTGGTATTGTCCGTATTCATGATACTTCCCTGCGGGATATCAAATTGCGCTTTCCCTACCAGTAAACCATACATGTAGATTTCATCACCAAAGTGCATGTCTTGCATAAAAAATTTATGCTTGGCAGGAATATCCTCCTGCAAAATATAATGATTTCCCTCAAACGAGATCGTATCACCCTTTTTAAGATCTTGTAAGGCAACTAAGACGTTGTCTTTGGGGTGTATTTGTAATACTTTATTTTTCATTAAAGCTTCTTTTTGTTAAGTCCCCTTTGAAATACACGGTTGTTTTGAATAGCGTATTGGATTTTCAAGCGAGCGTATTTCATGTGGTAACTTGTTATACTTTCTTATTATCAAAGGCTAATGAAAGCTCAATTGCTTTTAAAGCTCCGTTTTCAGCGATCAGTTGTAATTTTTCTTTAACTGTTTCTTCAAAACGTGCAAATTCCGTTAAATCTTCACCCCATAGGTCTATTGCAGAAAGTAGGGTATGCACAATCTGATCTTGATTCGCCCATGCGGCGTATATTTTTGGAGCCAACTCATCTTGAAGCTCGATGGTATGCCCATTGATTACACGGATATAATGATCATCTTTCTGCTCGGATTTTAAAAAATAAAGATAGGCTGCAAAACCAAGCGCAAAAAGCTGCGGTGCTTCATGATGCTTCGCATACCATTTTTTTAATAAAGGGATATTCCGCATGGCCATTTTTGAACTGTAATTCAAAGCAATGGATTCCCATTTGTGTTCAAGATGTGGATTAGCGAAGCGATCAATCACTTTGGATGAAAAATCGTTAATATCTGAAACGGAGATAGTTTCGCTTACGATAGCTGGACCGATTTCATCGCGCATTAAGGAACTGACAAATTGGTGGAAAGCGTAATTTTTCATCGCTTCTTTTACCGTATTGAAGCCTGAAAGAAGCGCAAGAGCACAACTCAATGTATGTGTCCCATTGAGCAGTCTAAGCTTGATTTCCTTGTATTTTTCAATCGACGGAACCAATAATACATTGGAGTCTGCTAAAGCGAAAGAAAGTCGTTGATTCACACGCTCAGACAATGATTCGATTGCCCACAAGCGAAAGGGTTCTGCCATAATCATCAATTGATCCTCATAACCTAATAGCTCGCAGGTTTTTGCATATTCTGTTGAGGGGAGCGCTCCAGGAACGATACGGTCGACTAAGGTGTTGCAGAAATCGTTGGCGGTGTCAAGCCAATCCATAAATGAATCGGGTAACTCGTTAAGTTTCGCCAGCTCCGTGATAATAGATTTTAGTTTACTCCCGTTTTCGGTAATCAATTCGGTAGGAACTATAGTTAAACCCTTGTTTGTGTCGCCATTAAAATAGACAAATCTCCGGTATAGAACGGCGAGAAGTTTACCTGGAAAAGAGGCCGGCGGCATGGCATTGACGTTGTCGTCGCTCATGGTAATACCAACCTCCGTTGTGTTGGAAAAGACAATTTCAAGATCTGGATTTTCTGCGCTTTTCAATATTTCTTCCCAATGCTGATTTGCAGATAGCACACGAGAAATAGCATTGTTGATTTCGTAATGAGCAACTTCCATCCCGTCTTCTATACCTTTGATACATAATGTATATAAACTATTCTGCTGTTCGAAGGCATCGGCGCCAGCGGATGCGGTCGACTTCACAACCAACACTCTTCCTTGGAACAAGTTCTGCTGATTGGCCTTATGAACAACATAGTCAGGTAGACCCCTGAGCAATACACCCGTACCAAATTGGAGGATCTTTTCCGGATAGGAGAAAGAAATTGCTGTGGGCTTGTGCACCAGATCAGCATTAATCGTTTGTATAGTATGTTGCGTTAGTAACATGTGATGCTATTTTTATTTATTGAATGTGATGTTGTTTTTTCCACTTTGGATAATCTTTTTGTATAAGTTTTTCGGGCCAATTTCCAAACCATGCATATCCATTTCTCCGTTCTTCGGATACTTCATCGAAACGGTATTTGACCGTATTATCTCGATCACCAAAAAGGGGACGGTTGTCCTTTAGATGATAAAATCTGGCCCATATCGTGGACGAACTATCAGCGATAAGTTTACGTTCACTCTTGCCTGTCAACGTGTTTTTAACGTGATCAAAACGGTAACCTTCGATATCATTTCGTTGAAACCAATTTATTGCCTGTTCAATGGCCTGTTGAATCTCGGGCGTTACAGGCTGCAGCATTAAAAAACGGACGATAGCAACCGATTCACTGGTACTCAATGAAGGGGGTTCGAATTTTCGGGCTTGGGCAGGTATTAATGTTTGCTCATCGTATTGGGCAGCCCATATACTCCGCTCTCCGTCTTGGATGACCTGAGTTTTTAGGATACATGCTATGCCCTTCGCTATGGCGTGTTGAGCTTTGGATATAAAGGTAGGATTAACAGCGTCAAAACCAAGCTGCTTATTGGCCACATGGTGTAGAACCATCAATGCATTGATCATCGCATTATCATTATAGGTGATCTCAGCTCTATAAAGCGATTTATTGGGATAATACTGTGGGAACCCACCGTTGTCATATTGAGCTGATAGGAGATAGGAAATGCCTTTTTCGGCAGCCTTCAGGTAAACGTCGTTCTTTGTCTCCTTAAAAGCGTTTATTAACCCATTTATTTCCCGGGTTGTCGCACCATTGTCAAGCGTGGCATGATCAATATCCGTTTTTTTGATCTTTCGAAGCAGCTCTTTTGTAAGTGGAAGCTTATAGTCGACGACGCTTTTGTCGACCAACTGCTTAGGCCAGGCACCATTTGTTAGCTGATATACAAGCATCTTCTCTGCAAGTGAATCTTTGGCAGCCAGGCCTTGTGCAACGCATGGGCTACCCAATAAGAAAGCCGCGATGGAACTAACAATAGCGATTCTTTTCATAGTCCTTATTTATTGACCTGTTTAAATAACCACTGTACTAAGTCATTGGCCGCAGTAAAATTTTCGTATTCTTTCGGTAACTTTCGCCCGTCTGTATACTCGTTATACAACCAGGGATCTCCGATTGCAAATACCGTTCCTTTTCCATATTTTGCTGTAGCAATGATCGTGTCACCATGGTCTTGAATCAATGTCTGAGCGGGAGATTTTACCTGTAATGTTGAAATCTCCTTGATATATATTTTGGATGTATTTGGAAATACGATATCACCTTTCGGGATAGGTATTGCGCCTGTTTGAAATTCATTTCCTTTTACGCTATTACGGCTATCTTCATTGAATGTAATGCCGAACTTTTGCGCAAGCATATTGAATTTCTTAATCTCACAATTACCGCTATCATTTAAGAAAAGAACAAGTACGCCCCCCCTGTCCACCCATTGAGCAATCTGCTGTGCATGGGTTTCGTTCATAAAATGCGGCTTTTCGGTTTCTTTCTCTGTGTCAGGATCCACAATAATGTAAATATTGGATTTCAAGAGATTATTTAATGTAGGTGCTGTCTTTAAAGTATTTAACTTCCCTCCATTTTTTTCAAATATCCTGCCCAATAAGGAAAAACCGTTGTTGTCATCACCATCCCAAAGGTAGTGATAGGGTTTAAGCTCACCTGATGCCGTCTTTTTATACTCATTGTTGAAATAATTATCCAGTGTGACGACATGTTGTTTTTTGCCTTTTTTTCCCTGCGCAAATTCAACTTCTGATGCGGCAAGGATAAAGGCACCAATACCTTTTGGATCGTTAGTAACAACGGGTTCACTCATGTAATATGCAAAACTACCGTCGCGATATTTTTTTCCGCCTAAACCAGAAACCTGCACCGTTTTGTTGAGGTCTACACGGTTATCTCCAGCAACGCTAATAAATTCCTTTACGATCCCTTGATAGCCCCGATCCAAATACTTCTGAAACGATGTTCGAATATACCCCTTACGTAATGATTTCGCTAATCCAAATACGAACATACTGGAAGCTGAAGACTCTAAATAATTTCCCTTTCTCGTTCCCAAATCCACAATATCGTACCAAACACCAGTTTTGGTGTCCTGGTATTTAACAACGGCTGATAGGGTTCGATCTAAGATTGCGATCAGTTCCTGTCTGCGCGGGTGATCTTCCGGAAAATAATCCAATACGTCTACCAGAGCCATTACATACCAGCCCATACCGCGGGCCCAAAAATGTGGTGATAGACCTGTTTTTGGATCGGACCAGCGTTCCTTCTTTGATTCGTCCCAACCATGATACAAAAGCCCAGTTTTTGGATCACGGGCATTTTTTTCCATGTAAACAAATTGGTTTGCGATATCATCAAAAGCGGATGGAATATTCATAAGGCTAGCGTATTCAGCATAGAAGGGCTGGGCCATGTAAAGGCCATCTAACCACATCTGATAAGGATAAATCTTCTTATGCCAAAAACCGCCCTCGTGAGTACGTGGATGTTTTTGAAGTTGTGCATATAACCGATGGCATGCCTGAAGATATTTTTCTTTGCCTGTTACTTTATATAGCATTAATAGGGTTGTGCCGTTTTTGATATTGTCAATATTGAAGTCTTTGACATCATAATTTTTAATAGAATCAGGTATACTCAGGTAAGCATCCATGCGGGATTGCATATAGTTAAAATAATCTGCATTTCCTGTATTGCGCCATACCGCTGTTAAGCCTTCAAAAATAACCCCCATATCGTACGACCATTTTGGAAACTTGTCCGTCTTATTAAATAAAGAATCTGGATAGAGTTTTTCAAGTACTGTGTTGGCCATTTGTTCAGAAAGAGGTTTCTGTTGTCCAAATCCTGCGAATGGAATAAACATCGGCAGGACTAAAAAAAATAAAAATAACTTTCTCATCACATTCCTAATTTTTAATTGTTAAGGACTTTTCTGTACTTCCTGCAATAAATTGACTGACAACTTTAGCCGAGGAAGTATTGGATTTTGTTAGTCGTATATTGTCACTTTTATCGCCAGATACTTGGACATACAGCTCAGGAGCATCCAGTGCTTGGATATTGTCCAAATGTATGCCGCTGCTGTTTTCAATAATAATGAGAGGATTACTTTGCTGTGTTTTTAATACAATGTTTTTAAGATTGATTTGCGAAGCTTCAATGATTTCAATTCCTTTATTTGCCTGCAGTGTTGCATGCTCAATCCAGATATTCTGAATGTGCATTTCAGGAAGACCTCGGAAGAAAATACCTTTTGAAGCTCCCTTAGCTACAATATTTTTGATATAGAAATTCTTGAATTGTGGTGTCTCTTCTGTGACTGGAATGTTGACTGATTTTATCGCCGGTCTCTTTTCTCCAGCAAGCGGTACCGGATCTACAGCAGCATAATACATATCGAATAAAATCGCTTCACCAGGGATATCAACCATATTGATATTATTGATAAATATATTTTCAACAATTCCACCTCTGCCCCTTGTTGTTTTGAAACGAAGTCCAATGTCAGTACCAATAAATGAACAGTCTTCAACCCATATATTGCGAGCTCCGCCACTCATCTCACTGCCAATCACAAAGCCCCCATGAGCGTGATAAACAACACTGTTGCGGATAATGACATTTTCTGTTGGTTTACCCCGTTCTCGCCCCGCCTTATCGCGGCCGGACTTAATACAAATGCCGTCATCACCAACATCGAAAGTGCAATCTTCAATGAGGACGTTCTTACAAGATTCAACATCTACACCATCCCCATTCTGGCCATACCAAGGGTTGCGGACAGATACTTTACGTAAGGTAAGGTCTTCACATAAAAGGGGATGTATATTCCAGGCTGGGGAGTTTTGGATTGTAACCCCTTCTATTAATACTTTTTTACAATTTGTAAATACCAAAAGATTGGGACGTAAAAAATCTTTAACATCTTTGAAGTCTTCGGCGGTCGTACCCGGACGGATTACGCCCGCCTTCTTTTGTTTTGAACCTCTAAGAGAACTTTCCGAGGGGTACCATATTGCTGCATCGCTATCGACTGTCCCGCCAGATGCTACAAGGTTTTTCCATTGAGAGCTTGTGAGTTTGCTTTTTTTGACCATCCGCCAAGCATCGCCGCTTCCATCAATAATACCATCACCTGTAATAGCAATATTGCTTAGATTTTTACCCGATATTGGGTTTTGATTCCGCCATGCTGGCTCTCCTTCCCAATTTGATTCAACAAGTTTGTACTGATCAAAATCCTTTGTAAATAGCAAGACTGCATCTCGTTTAAGGTGTAGATTTACATTACTCTGCATCTCAATAGGGCCTGTTAGCCAAATCCCTGCAGGGATCAATACCACGCCCCCACCACGCTCACTACACGTGCGTATGGCTTGGTTAATAGTCGCCGTATTCAGAAATTGACCATTTCCTTTGGCTCCATAATTACTAATATTTAAAGTGTCTTTTTTAAATTCGACCTGCTGTATAATTGGACGAGCCGGTTCTTGTGACATGCCAATCTGTGGCAGCATAAGAAGCAAACCGAGTGCGAATTGTAATGTACGGGAATAGTACCTTTTAAACGGAGTCATTTTTTTACATTTTGGTTTAAAAACGGTTATTTGCAAAAGCAATTGTACATTCTTTGTTCGTAACTTAGATGAAAAACTTATGCAATCGTTACCGGCCATCACTTACGCTATCGAATGAGAGATTTGGCGTCCAATCCTTGAAAATATGCTGAATAGTAAAGTTTTTTACTTCTCCATCAGTTAGGATATGACTCCATTTGACACGACTTTGTGACATGGAACCTGCTCCTTTACTGTTATATTCTGCAAAATAGGCTGTCTTTTCGTTCGATTCCTTTCCCCAGTTGTGCCACCCTTTGCTTTCTATAAATTCTGGTAGGTTACAATTCATGAAGATTACTTTGGCATAAGGCCGCCAAGGCCGACCTAAGTAGAAACTCTTTGTGTCTTTATTTCCAGTTACCTTGCAGTTGTTAAAAATATAGCCAAAGTCTGCTTGCTCTGGAGTTGCGGCGGCGGTAATATATCCGCTGTTTTTGCAATGTAGTTCGCAGTCCTCGAACCAAGCTGTGGACGCGCCAAATATAAAATCCACCGTTCCTTCGATATAGCATTGAAAATAAAACTGCCTCGCACCTTTCCCATAGGTATACAAGGTGTCTTGAAAACCCAAGAAGCGACAATGGAGAAACAGGTTGCAATCGCCTGCTATCCAGGCTGCAACAGCCTGCCCCACCGGGCCAGATACGTTCTCAAAAGAAAGGTTTATAGCTGTAAAGTCATCGCCATAACAATAGAATGTTGCAGAGCCAGAGGTACCCATTTCTTCGCCAAAACGATTTTTCTTTTGTGCGTAATCATCATGACTGATAACCGTTCGAAATTTATCTTCACCAATCAAGGTGACAAACTGCTTACTTCCCGGCACAATGATTTTTTCGCGATAGGTTCCATTTTTGATAAATATTTTAGTCTCCTTTTTTCGAAAATCAGGGACAGCATTGATGGCGTCTTGAACCGTGGTGAAATCTCCAGTACCATCCGCGGCCACGGTAAAGTCATAACTCTTTACGTCCACAGCAAAAAGAAAAAAAGGGATAAAAAAAAGAGAAAGTATAGTTGCTCGCATTCCAGATTGTTTAATTGGTCAATGAAATTACCAATATTAAAGCCTTCGTTAAAGAAAATCCCTCAAAATAAATGCGCAAACGTTATCGGTCACGTTTGCGGAAAGGTGTTAGATGCTAAATTGTTTAGACGAAAGATAATTGTATTGCATATAAAAAGCAATTTCTCTAAGTTTGTTCAACAAATTGCTCAACATGGATATCCAATCACTCTATCAGATTTATAAACAGTATCCGAATATTACAACAGATACACGTAAAATTGGAAAAGATAGTATCTTTTTCGCTTTAAAAGGGGCTAATTTCAATGGCAATACTTTCGCAGAAAACGCGATTGAAATGGGCGCCAAATATGTTGTTATTGACGAAGATATTTACCAAAAAGATGAAAGTTATATTCTTGTTGATGATGTTCTTAGTACATTGCAGCAGCTTGCGAATTATCACCGGCATCAATTGCATATTCCCATTATTGGCGTGACTGGTACGAATGGAAAAACTACAACCAAAGAGCTGTTATATGCGGTGGTTTCACAAAAGTTCAAGGCATATGCAACGAAAGGAAATTTAAATAACCACATTGGAGTTCCGTTAACTTTATTAGCAATAGACGATTCGATCGAACTGGCAATTATAGAAATGGGAGCAAATCATTTGAAAGAAATTGCTTTTTTATGTGGAATTGCCGAACCGACACATGGTTTGATTTCTAACGTTGGTAAAGCACATCTCGAGGGTTTTGGATCTTTTGAAGGTGTAAAGACAACCAAAGGCGAACTGTACGACTGGTTGCAGGACCATCAAGGTGTATTATTTTTGCAGGCGGATAATCCACATCTCAAGGAAATGGCTGCCGCCCGCCAGATAACCGATATTGTTACTTATGGTTTTTCGGAAAATAATCAGGTCATAGGGAAGCTTCTTAAAGCAAATCCTCTGTTGCAAATTGAATGGCAAAAGAAGGGTACGACCGACTCTTATGTAGTAAATACCCAATTAACAGGATCTTATAATACCGAAAATTTTCTAGCTGCTATTGCTGTAGGGTTGCATTTTGACATTTCTGCTGCTGCCATCAATCGGGGGATTGAAGGGTACACCCCAACGAACAATCGTTCTCAGGTGATGAAAACTGCACACAATACACTGATCTGCGATTATTATAATGCAAATGCAACGAGCATGTCCGCTGCACTAGATAATATCCGTATTATTGATGCGGATAAGAAAGCAATTGTATTGGGAGATATGTTCGAATTGGGAGAAGAATCTTTTGAAGAGCATAAAAAAATTGTCGAAAACGTAAGATCTATCCCAGCTGATCGTAAGATCTTTGTTGGAAAAGAGTTTTTTGTGCATCAATACAAGGGGGGAGAGTTTTATGAAACTACTGCCGAAGCAAAACAAGCCATCCGTGACACGCCAGTAATGAACAGCACGGTTTTACTGAAAGCCTCAAGGGGCATGGCGTTTGAAAATTTAGTCGAATTACTATAGTCTTTTTAGCTTTGTGTTATGCACAACTAGGGGATAAGTTTGGCGTGCGACCATATTGCGACCATGGTGCTCCCGCATTGAATGTACTTTAAAAGGTGGACTCAACGTGGACTCACGGTGGACTTACCGTGGTCGCATGGCGAAGATAGTAGGTGTTTACTGTGGCTTTGGTGCCGCTGAATACCAAATTACCCATCAGGCAAATTTGAGTAAAAAGGAAGTGCAAAACAAACAGTTTTGTCATGTAAGAATTAAATAATGAGTAAAATGAGCAAATTCGTTCTACGGAGAAATGATGCTCATTTGGAAAAACGTACCTTTGTTACATATAATGGATAAAAGACGTTTTTTTTTAGAAATAGCCTATTTTGGGCAGGCTTATCATGGTTGGCAGATTCAGAATAATGCAATTTCCGTGCAAGAAGTACTGAATAATGCGCTTGAAATCCTATTGCGGGAACCCATCGAAACAACTGGTGCTGGCCGCACAGATACCGGTGTTCATGCGAAACAATTGTATGCACATTTTGATGCTGTTCCTGTAGGCATTTTGCAAAAAGCAGATCGATTTATTCATTCACTTAACGCCTTATTGCCTTTTGATGTGGCAGTAAAGCGCTTGATTGAAGTGGGGCCTGAAGCGCATGCACGCTTTGATGCGACACAAAGATCATATGAGTACCATCTTCATTTTCATAAAGATCCTTTCCTATATCCCTATTCATGTTTTATGCGCGATCGCCCGGATGTAGAAAAGATGAATGAAGCGGCACAATTCTTACTGGGTAAGCAAGATTTCGAATGCTTTAGTAAGTCTCATACGCAGGTGTTTACAAATATTTGCGATATTCGTAGAGCAGAGTGGGTATGGCATAGTGAGCAACAATTGGTTTTTCACATTGCAGCAGATCGTTTTTTGCGTAATATGGTACGTGCTATTGTGGGCACATCGTTGGAAATTGGAATAAAAGGCAAGCCAATTTCGTTTATGCAGGAGGTAATTCATAGCAAGAACCGAGGGAAAGCTGGCGTTTCCGTGCCGGCACATGGCTTGTATTTAACAGAAGTAGCATATCCTTATTTATAGTATTTAATAGATATAGAATTTAACGTGAGTCAAGATAAAATAACTGGTAAAACCTACGATATCAATTTGGTAAAGCGCATGAGTCGCTATATGCGGCCGTATCATGTCACATTTTGGATATCGGTCGTTCTAACGATATTGTTAGCCGCTGTGGCGCCCGCTTTGCCCATGCTAATTCAGCACACACTGGATAACTATATCTTAAACTTCGATACAAGCGGATTATCTTTTATGTTGATAGCGATGTTGGCCCTGGTCATCCTACAGACTTTGATCCGTTATTATCATACCCTAATGACGAATACCCTTGGGCAGTCCGTAATTCGCGATATTCGAATTCAGGTATTTAATCACATCGTACAACTCAGGCTGAAATATTTTGATCGTACGGCATTGGGAAAATTGATTACACGTACCATCTCTGATCTGGAAACCCTTTCAAATATTTTTTCTGAAGGGTTGATCCAGATTATTGGTGATTTATTGCAGCTGGTTGTTATTCTGGTTGTCATGTTTTACTCCGACTGGAAACTGACATTGATTGTTTTAATTCCAATGCCTTTGATGGTGGGCGCGACTTATGTGTTTAAAGAGGCGATGAAGTCTGCTTTTATTGATGTGAGAAAATGGGTTTCCAACTTAAATACTTTTCTACAAGAACACATTACGGGAGTCGGTATTATCCAGTATTTTGCGCGCGAAAACCAAGAAATGGATAAGTTTAAGGAGATTAATGCACAACATCGAAATGCACATATCCGGACGAATTGGTACTTCTCCATCTTTTTTCCTGTTTTGGAAATTATCATGGCCATTGCCTTGGGGTTATTGGTCTGGTTCGGTTCCAAGCAGATTATGGGGGATGTGATCTCTCCTGGTGTCGTGGTCGCTTTTATCATGTATATCAATATGATCTTTAGACCCATTCGGGAGCTTATAGATAAGTTTAATACCCTTCAAATGGGGATGGTGAGCGCTGAGCGCATCTTTGAAGTCCTGGACACTGACGAAAAGACACCAAATTTAGGCACCTTGAAACCCCGTCATATCAACGGAGAAATTGTTTTTAAGCACGTTTGGTTTGCCTATAATGAAGAAAACTGGGTGCTGAAAGATGTGAACTTCAATGTCAATCCAGGGGAGACTTTGGCTTTAGTGGGAGCTACTGGTGCCGGAAAGTCTTCGACGATCAACATTCTGAGCCGGTTTTATGAAATAAATAAAGGTGAAATTCTGTTGGACGGCCGTAATATCCGCGATTATGACCTTGATTATTTGAGAAATACAATAGCAACGGTATTGCAGGATGTATTCCTTTTTTCGGATAGTGTGCTCAACAATATTACGCTCGGTGATCCAACGATTTCTAGGGAGCAGGTAATCGCAGCCGCGAAGGAAGTAGGAGCGCATAATTTTATTATGCGGCTGCCCGGGGGCTATGATTATGATGTGAAAGAACGGGGTGCAACTTTGTCTGCTGGACAGGCACAGTTGATTTCTTTTATACGGGCGCTGGTGCACGATCCCCGGATTCTTATCTTGGATGAAGCGACCTCTTCGGTGGATACCGAAACGGAAGAGCTAATCCAGCATGCAATTGACAATTTAATGAAGGGAAGAACATCAATTGTCATTGCTCACCGCTTGTCCACCATTCAGAAGGCGGACAAGATTATTGTGTTGGATAAAGGCGAAATAAAAGAAATCGGAACACATCAGGAATTGTTATCTTTTGATGGTTACTATAAGAAACTATACGACTTGCAATTTCATTCCGCAGGAATTTAATTAAGCAATAATACTCTCTTTAGGAATAGTTTCTTCATCTTCAATACGTGTATTTGCTTTAATTTCGGAACCCCGTCCTACAAGAACATTTGATCCAATTGAAACATTTGGTCCGATATTAACGAAATCTTCAATAATGGTATTACTTTCGATAACAGCAGAGCCCGAGATAATGCAGTGGTCACCTATCTGCACATCAGGGGCGACAGAAGCGCCAGGTAGGATAATGGTACCTTCTCCAATTTCTGCCCTCTTCGATACGAAAGCTTTCGGATGGATGAGCGTCTTGTAGTTCCATCCAGCATTTTCCGATACAATCCGTTGGCGAAGACCCGGATTTTTGACTGCAATAAAGAACTCTTCTTCCGTATCTTTAACTTGATGATGAAGTTGAACCTCATAATCGAATACATCTTCAATGAGCAGCGATTTGTCGATAAGGCCACCAATATCAATCGCGAGGTCTTCTGCTACATCGACTGCAGTTTTTGCGTGGGCAGTTGCACCGTATATATATAACATGTTTTTTTTTCGCAAAGATAAAGCTTTCTAAAAAAGATGCCCTTTGGTATCCGGTAAAAAATTGCAACAAAATGTTGGTTTGATTGTTTTTCTACTTAAAGAGCTATAAAGTTGATTGTTTTTTCGGAAGCAATTATATTGCATATAAAGATCAATTTATCTAAGTTTGTTGCTGTACAAAAATTAAACTATGATTCAACGTATCCAAACTGTTTATTTGCTGATAGCAGGATTAGTCATATTCGGCTTGTTTCTATTTCCCTATGTTAATTATAGCGATTTAGTGGGGTTAGGGAAAAATGTAAAAGTAACTGGCGTGTATGGTGTGGCTGCAGGCCAGGCTGTACATGAAGGGGGATTTGGGTATATCCTTCAGACTGTAGCAACCGTTTTATTAGGAGGGCTTCCGATATTTACGATATTTAAGTTTAAAAAACGTAAAGTTCAACTTTTGCTTATCTGGGTAGAGATCGTGGCGATTATATTATTTGCAATATGGTTATATTCATCTGCAAGTACCCATTTAGCTACAGTAAGCCAATTTTTGGGTGCTGGAAATATCGGAGTAGGATTCTTTTTATTGCCAATTTCGATTATTTTCTGTGCGTTAGCCATGGGAGGCGTGCGAAAAGATGAAAAGTTAATCCGATCTGCGGATCGCTTACGGGCATAATTTTAAAATAATAATACAATAATAGTCAAAGCTACGGTTTTCGTGGCTTTTTTAAGTATATATGATATGAATGTTTTTGTTCGATATATGTCCATCTTTATACTTTTCCTTGGTGGCACAATAGTACATGCGCAATCTGCAGATTCGTTGCTGGTTGTTGACGATATTCAGTTTGATGTCAAGGGATATTATGTAGATGAATCTAAGAAAGAATTGGTGGTTAATCTATTTGCTATATCGTACAGTACTGATCCGAGGGAATATAAAATGAATACCTTTTCCACGCAAGTGTTGGATCAGAAAAAACAGTCCCATTTTTTTTCAAGCATCCAAATGGGCAATGTTTTAGTTAAGTTCGAGGATAAACAGAATTATCTGCATTATTTATTAGAAGAAGATAAGCCTGTGGATATACAGGTGGTTGTTAAGGATTGGAAGAAAACGGATAAGCCGCTTATGATCAAGCTGGTGTTCGAGAGCAGTACAGAAGAAGGCGAGTTTTTGGATGTTCCTATTCCATTAAAGAATTAGTTGATTGAGGTATCGTTTAAAAAAAAGCTTCGAAGTTATAACTTTGAAGCTTTTTTATTTGGTCAATATTATCGATTATATCGGATCTGCTGCCTGTCCATCATGCCCATCTGATCTTTCATCATTTTGATCTGGTCCGCCAATAATTTGTTTTTATCTGCTTTTTTCGCTTCTTGAAGAAGTTTTTCTGCTTCACGCTTATTGCGTTTTGCCATTGCTACCCCGGCCAGGCTTAATTTTGCTAAAGCAATATTATGGTCCATATGCAAACCCAGAGCCAATGCTTTCTTAAAATATTTTTCAGATTGCATGGGTGCACGTTGTGATTCGATCAGCCCAATCAGCATATTGTAGTAACCGTGCTGTTGTGGAATCAATTGCTTTTCGTAGTTGGTGATTTTTCCTAGCCATTTTTCTGCTGCGACCATATTTTGTTTACGCATATGCCATTGCGCAATCAGCATATATTCATGGAAAAATACAGTAACGAAGCCTAAAATCGTGACGAAAATACCTAATATTCCCCAGCCCCAGTTCCCAGTCCAGAATAAGGCGACTGTTCCGATAAGCAATGCACTGCAAATAATGATTCTAACGAGATTTGACATAAATCTTTGTTTAAAATATTTTTATTCAATTTAATCTTGCAAATATCCGTTAATTTCACCGTTTAAGCAACTTGTTCAGGTGGTTATTTTGTAAAAATGTATTTTTATAGAAGTCAGCTGCCCTTAAACTAGTTTTGCATATCGAAAGAGAAAGGAGGGGGGGGGCGGATAAATTTGCCTTTGTATTGAACTTTATCTATGTTTGAATTATGGAAAAGCAATATGATGATTCTTGGGCGCCTGTGTTAAAGCCGTTGTTCGCCCAACCCTATATGAAACAGTTGTCTACTTTTGTACAAGGGGAGCGTCGACAAAAGAAAGTGTTTCCACCGGCAGGTCTTGTGATGAATGCTTTTAAACTCACACCACTCGATCAAGTGAAAGTTGTCATTTTAGGGCAGGATCCTTACCATAATGATGGACAGGCGCATGGTCTATCTTTTTCTGTTCCGGAAGGAATTGCGGTGCCGCCGTCCTTAAAAAATATTTTCAAGGAATTGCAAGATGACATACCTGGTTTTGTTGAGCCACAATCTGGCAATTTGACTTCTTGGGCCAAACAAGGAGTGCTGCTATTGAATGCGACATTGACCGTAGAAGCACATCGCGCAGCATCCCATCAAAAGAAAGGTTGGGAGATTTTTACAGACAGCATTATTCACGCCATTTCGGAGCATTGCGATCACGTAGTATTTCTATTATGGGGAAGTTATGCCCAAAAGAAAAATGTGCTTATTGATGCGAAAAAACACCTTATCCTAACGGCGGTACATCCCTCACCCTTATCTGTTTATCGCGGTTTTTTTGGCAGCAAACACTTTTCGAAAGCAAACCAATACTTGGTTGCGCAGGGTAAAACTCCAATTGATTGGCGCCTGGTTTAAATTTTGCGAGAAGTTTATTATACCATCGCCGGCGTTCGCCGGGAAGAGTAAATGTTCTCTAAAGGTAAGCTGCCGGTAAAGATGTTTTTGATAGAGACTAGGTGTCTTTGCCTAATAATTCATATACCACTTAATATTCCAATGGAATAATAGGCTCTTTTTTGCTTGTAGACATAATCATCATGGTTTGGAATGTCTTTACAAAAGGTATTTTGGATATTTTTTCCATAATAACACCTTCGTAAGCTTTGATATCTTTCACGTAAACTTTGAGAATGAAATCGCAATTTCCTGTAACGTGGTGGCACTCGGTTACTTCAGGTATCATTTTTACTGCGGCAACAAACTCCGGTATCGCATTGTGTGTATGGAAGTCGAGTGAAATTTGGATGAACGATTTGATTCCAAGACCTAGCTTCTCTTCGTCTACAAATGCATGATAACTTTTGATGAAGCCTGAATTTTCCAGCTTTCGCACACGTTCTAATGTTGGAGCGGGAGAAAGTCCAATGCTGGAAGCGAGCTGCAAATTAGTTATACGACCATTCTCTTGTAATAGTTTAAGAATTTTTAAATCTGTTTTGTCCGGTGCAAAGGGCATATCTTAAGTCTTAATAATCAATACTATTTGTAAATATACAAAATTAAATTTGGAAATTTAAAAATATACGAAATTATTGATGATTAATAGATTTTAGCTATATCATTGATGCGTATTTATAGCTTTAATTGATGAAAAATCATTTGACTGTCATAATCGTTTGAAATGTGTTCATTTTAATTAAATAGAGTGACAAATATCATTTTTTATTAAAAATACCAGCGTATAGCCGTATAAAATGCTGTTTTATTGGCTTTGAAATTGTAACTTTGCAGTTCGATAGGTGGGGAGGTGAAGCCCTCCCAAATTAGTTAAACCGTGAGAGCGCAATATGAGTACTAAAGACGACGATTTGTTAAAAGAGCTAGAGCTCGAAGAATATAAATATGGGTTCACGACAGATATCGAAATGGAAATTGCAGCCAAAGGCCTTAGTGAGGATACGGTGCGTTTTATTTCGGCAAAAAAGAATGAGCCTGAATGGTTATTGGAGTGGCGATTAAAAGCTTTCCGTCATTTTTTGACGTTGAAAATGCCTACTTGGCAGAATTTTAAAGCTCCTGAAATTGATTTTCAAGAGATTTCTTACTACGCGGCTCCTAAAGCAAAACCACAGCTGAATTCAATAGATGAAGTTGATCCTGAGTTGATTGCTACTTTTGAAAAATTAGGGATTCCTTTGGACGAACAGAAAATATTAGCTGGTGTTGTTGCCGTAGATGCTGTCTTTGACTCCGTTTCCGTCAAAACAACATTTCGTGAGAAGTTAAAAGAACAAGGAGTCATCTTTTGTTCGTTTGGTGAAGCTGTGCAAGAGTATCCAGAGTTGGTGAAAAAATATTTAGGCACAGTTGTCCCGCAGACCGATAATATCTATGCAGCCTTGAATTCTGCTGTTTTCTCCGATGGTTCATTTGTTTATGTCCCAAAAGGAGTGAGATGTCCGATGGAATTATCGACCTATTTCCGTATCAATGCACAAAATACGGGACAATTTGAGCGTACGTTGATCGTTGCAGATGAAGGAGCTTATGTGTCTTATTTGGAGGGATGTACAGCGCCTATGCGTGATGAAAATCAACTGCATGCTGCGGTCGTTGAACTGATTGCAGAACGCGATGCCGAGATTAAATATTCAACAGTACAGAACTGGTATCCTGGTGATAAAGATGGAAAAGGCGGGATTTATAATTTTGTGACTAAACGTGGAATCTGTAAAGGAGACAACAGTAAAATTTCCTGGACTCAGGTGGAAACTGGTTCTGCCATTACATGGAAATATCCGGGGGTGATTTTAAAAGGTAATAATTCGATTGGCGAATTTTACTCTGTGGCCATGACGCGCAATTATCAGGTGGCCGATACAGGTACGAAAATGATTCATTTGGGTAAGAACACAAAATCTAAAATTGTCTCTAAAGGTATCTCTGCCGGTAAGAGCCACAACAGTTATAGAGGTTTGGTAAAGATTGGGCCGAATGCAGACAACTCGCGTAATTTTACACAATGTGATTCCTTATTGATTGGTGATAAATGTGGAGCGCATACGTTCCCTTATATCGAAAATAGAAATAAGACGGCTAAGTTAGAGCATGAAGCGACTACTTCTAAAATTGGTGAAGACCAAGTATTCTATTTGAATCAGCGTGGTATAGATTCAGAAAAAGCTGTTGGTCTAATTGTCAATGGTTATGCGAAGGAAGTATTAAATCAGTTGCCGATGGAGTTTGCGGTAGAGGCTCAGAAATTATTGGCAATTTCATTAGAAGGTTCAGTAGGATAGATAAAAAATCATTGGAAATGTAGTTTTATAACACTGCATTGCACCATACTCAATACGAATAAAATGTTAAGCATTAAAAATTTACATGCGTCTGTAGAAGACAAACAAATATTAAAAGGGTTAAACCTAGAAGTAAAAGCGGGAGAAATTCACGCGATTATGGGGCCTAATGGTGCTGGTAAAAGTACTTTGGGCAATGTATTGGCGGGACGTGAATCGTATGAAGTAAGTGAAGGTTCGGCACTATTGGATGGTATAGATTTATTGGATCTTTCGCCCGAGGATCGTGCACGTGAAGGGCTGTTCTTGGCTTTTCAATACCCTATTGAAATTCCGGGTGTATCGAATATCAATTTCTTGAAAACAGCTGTAAATGATATACGCGAATACAAAGGGCTTCCTCCTATGGAAGCAAAGGAATTTTTACAGATGGTTAAAGACAAGCAAAAATTAGTAGAGTTTTCAGCTAATTTAGCTAACCGTTCTTTAAACGAAGGGTTTTCCGGCGGTGAGAAAAAGCGTAACGAGATTTTTCAATTGGCCATGTTAAATCCAAAATTGTCTATTTTGGACGAGACCGATTCTGGTTTGGATATCGATGCACTTCGTATCGTTGCAAATGGGGTGAATCAATTGCGCTCCAAAGACAATGCTTTCATTGTTATTACACACTACCAACGTTTGTTGGATTATATCGTTCCAGATTTTGTTCACGTACTCTATAATGGACGCATTGTGAAATCAGGACCTAAAGAATTGGCTTTGGAGCTTGAAGAAAAAGGATACGATTGGTTAAAAGAATATGATGCACAAAACGCCTAATCTTTTACCTGAGTTATTAGGATTGGAAGAGAATTTTGGCGATTTGATTAAAATATAACATGAGTACATTAGTTTCAGAATCATTACTTCAACAAGTGTTGGGAGCATACAAGGAGCAAGGCGTTTCGGACGAACCTTCGTTTTTTGTACAAGCCCGTCAACTTGCATTCGAACGTTTCGAAGCAGCAGGCTTTCCCACCGTTAAGAATGAAGAATGGAAATATACAAACATCCACAGTATTATCAATAAGACCTATGCGCTTGATGTTGATGTGGATATCGAAGGCTTAGATTTTGGTGCTGGTGAGATCCCTAAGCTGGATGCCTATCGCATTATCTTGGTAAATGGCCAATATGTATTGGCAGTAAGCGAACTAGAAAGTGTGAAAGGACTTTCGGTTGTTCCTATGGATGAAGCCGTGTCGGACCCTGCTTTTGAAGCGCATTTTGCCAAATATGCCGATAAGTCAGACAATATTATGGTTGCGTTAAATACCGCTGCTTTCACGAATGGTGTTTTTATCCATGTAAAGAAAGGAGCCGTAATTGATAAACCAATTCAGATTATTCATGTCGCAACAGGCAAGGAGGATTTCTTTGCACAAACACGTAATTTGATTGTTGTCGAACCAAATGCAGAGCTAGAGTTGATCGAAAGCTTCATCACTGCAGAAGGTACTGCAAATAACGTTCAAAACAAGGTTTCTGAGATTATTGTCAAAGAGAATGCAAAGATGCAGCATTATTATTTGCAACTCGCTGGATCTGTAAGCCGGTACTTTAATCATACAGAAGTACACCAAGAAAAATATAGCCTTTATAATAATTACAATTGTAATTTCCCCGGAGCACCATTTATTCGTAACAATATCAATGTACGTTTGGATGCAGAAAATGTGGAAAGCCATTTATATGGCATTAACTTAACTGCTGGAGATCAATTGGTCGATAATCATACCGTTGTAGATCATCTTAAGCCGCACTGCGAGTCTTACGAATGGTATAAGAATATTACGCAGGATAAATCTGTAGCGGTTTTCAATGGGAAAATTTTCGTTCGCGAAGATGCTCAAAAAACCAATGCTTTTCAACAGAACAATAACATGTTGATGTCAGATAATTCCACTGTGTACACTAAGCCTCAATTGGAGATCTTTGCAGATGACGTAAAATGTTCGCATGGATGTACGATTGGTCAGTTTGACAACGAAGCGCTGTTTTATCTAAGAGCAAGAGGGATTGGTGAAGAATCTGCGCGTATCCTGTTGGTTCATGCCTTTGCATTTGATGTAACCACACGTTTCTCTAACGAAGTTGTTCGGAAATATGTTGAAGAGCTTGTAGAGGAAAGTCTGAGAACAAGTTAAATCCATATTGGATTATATCGCTTTTAAAATATGGCGTTTACTAATGAAGTAGACGCCATATTTTTTTTATGCGACCGATGGAATCGTAGTCATTATATCAATTGACATTTTTCTTTTTGTTGTTTTTAGTTAGATGGAAGATTTTCTAATTGTATTGAGAAGAAATGCCCAAAAGATGTTGTACATCGCGGGGTATATATGGTATGATCCATAGGAACCAAATTCGCCCTTCTCACGGTGTTACAACGGATCTTAGTCGGAGTTTTAACGTTACTCGTTCGCTTGTAACCGAAGAAGCACCGAGCAAGTACCGAGCAAGTACCGAAGAAGCACCGAGCAAGTGCCGAAGAAGTGTAGAATCTGATCCCCTTTAGGTCTTTCTTTCTTCCCTAAATAGAATCACAATTGAAATTTATACTTTCTTTGGTATCTAGTCGAAGTTGTGCTAATACTTCTTTCGTAAATTTTAAACTCAAATTTGGCACGGAGAGAAACGATAAAGCTTTACTGGATGTAAATAGAAGGGAAAGGAGACTATTATTAAACGCAAAAAGCTTCCAAATTTTGGAAGCTTTTTTAGAGCGAAAGACGAGATTCGAACTCGCGACCCCAACCTTGGCAAGGTTGTGCTCTACCAACTGAGCTACTTTCGCGTTGATGCTACAAAAATAACGCATTCATTCGTATTCTGCAAGAGAAAAAGCAAAAAATGTTAACTTAAATCGATCGCATCAACGCAATTAATTCCATCTATTGCAGCGGAAATGATACCTCCGGCATAACCAGCACCCTCACCACACGGATAAAGTCCCTTGACCTGAGGATGTTGTAAATCTTCTTTATTTCTAGGAATACGGATCGGTGAAGACGTACGGGATTCGACTCCAACTAAAATAGCTTCATTGGTGTAATAACCTTTCATCTTTTTGCCAAAGATAGGCAAGGCACCTTGTAATGCTTTGTGAACAAAAGACGGCAATACTTCGGTCAGGTCTGCAGAGGCTGTTCCGGGTTTGTAAGAATTCTCTGGTAGGTCGAAAGACACTCGTCCTTCGACGAAATCAACCATGCGTTGTGCTGGAGCGACCAGATTGCCACCGCCTATCACAAAAGCTTTTCGTTCAATCTCCTTCTGAAAATTGAGTAATGCAAACGGATCCGTTTGTGCGTTGGCAACATCCGCGAGGTTTATCTGGATAACAGTGCCTGAATTAGCGTGCGGGTTATTTCGTTTAGATGGTGACCACCCATTGACAACAATTTCGTTTAAATCGGTCGCACAGGGAGCAATGACCCCTCCAGGGCACATGCAGAAAGAAAATACACCACGGTCATTAACCTGTTCCACCAAGCTGTAATAGGCAGGCGGCAAATGCTCGCTTCTAACCTGACAGTGATACTGTGCCTGATCAATAATTGTCTGTGGATGCTCGATGCGCACTCCTAAAGCAAATGGTTTGGCTTCAATCAGCCAATTATTACGGTGGAAAAGCTCGAAAATATCGCGAGCAGAGTGCCCTGTCGCTACGATAACGTGATTGGCTTTGATGTGTTCGCCACTGGCTAACTTGACGCCACGAACTTGCCCAAAAGATTCTAAAATGTCGTCCACGCGCTGGTCAAAGTGAAATTCACCACCAAACTCAAGGATACTGTCGCGCATGGCTTCAATAATATGCGGTAGTTTGTTTGTGCCAATGTGTGGTCGGGCATTGACCAGAATATCTGTGGTGGCACCATGAGAGACGAAAAGCTTGAGCACTTTTTCTACATCCCCCCTTTTATTGGAACGTGTATATAGTTTTCCATCCGAGTATGTCCCTGCGCCACCTTCACCAAAGCAGTAATTCGATTCGGGATTCACAATGCCTTCACGGTTCAGCTTCGCAAGATCACGTCTACGGTCCTGTACTTTCTTACCACGCTCAATGACAATTGGTTTGAGGCCACGTTCGATGCAACGGATCGCAGCAAATATACCAGCAGGCCCTGCGCCTACGATGATAACCGATTTTCCATCTTTGGCCGACTTGAAATTATTTTCGTAGATTTCAGGAATAGGCAGTTCATCGATGTAGTAAATAATGCGGGTGCGGTAGACTACCTGCCTACTGCGGGCATCAATTGAACGTTTTCTGATTTTGTATCCTTTGATTTGCTGGGGTTGAACGCGTAGGGTTTTTATACCTTGTTGTAGAATATAGTGTTCATCCTCCATTTTTTCAGGTGGTATCGCAATTTCGATTTCTTTTTGCATAGTATAAGGGGCTGGGTTTTTATCCCAAAACCGATACAAAGTTAATGAATATTGACTATTTGAAGATTTGGAAATAAAAATATTCTTATCTTAGTAAGAGCTTGGTATATGCTTTGATAGTGTAACCGTATAATTTGAATAGTATTTAATTCTTTGAACAATGAAAATTAAAAGATTTTTGGTCGCCCTATGTGGTTTATTTGCATTAGTATCCTTAAACTCCTGCGGCTATAATACAATGGTCTCGCAGGATGAGAATGTTAAAGGAAAATGGGCGCAAGTTGAAAATGCGTATCAACGTCGTGCGGATCTTGTTCCGAATTTGGTCAATACCGTAAAAGGGGCAGCAAAGCATGAAGAAAGTACCTTGACCGCAGTTGTCGAGGCAAGAGCTAAAGCAACCTCTGTAACGATTAATGCTGATGATCTGTCTGAAGAAAATATCGCTAAATTTCAAAAAGTTCAAGACGAGTTCAGTGGCTCATTGAGTCGCCTTTTGGCTTCTGTAGAAGCTTATCCTGACTTAAAGGCGAACCAAAACTTTTTGGAACTTCAAGCGCAATTAGAAGGTACTGAAAATCGTATTTCGATAGAACGTAGAGCCTATAATGAAGCTGTACAGCAATATAATACAACAGTACGTAGCTTTCCCAACAATTTAATGGCCGGCATGTTTGGATTTAAGGCAAAAGGTACATTTACTGCTGCCCCAGGTTCGGATAAAGCACCAACGGTATCATTCTAAGCAAATTGACAGCAATGAATGGGATGATGGATGATGCGGCTTTCGTAGAAGCTCATCATCCATTTTTTTTCGTTTTTTAATTAAGAAATATTTTTTGGACATCGATCAACCCTTTGGTGACTCGTCAAAGAATACACATGTATATATAGATTATGGCTTTAAATTCTGAAGAACAAGACAAAATCGTCCACGCCATTAATGTGGCCGAAAATGAGACTTCCGGTGAAATTCGTGTGGTAGTAGAAAATCATTGCCCCGATGAGGTACATGATCGCGCAACTTATTATTTTTCCAAATTAGGCATGCATAAAACAGTATTGAAAAACGGTGTCCTTATTTATATCGCGTTGGAAGATCACAAGTTTTCCATTATTGGAGATAAAGGAATCCACCAGCGCGTGGAAAGTGATTTTTGGAACAGTACCAAAGATCTGATGGTGGCTGAGTTTAGGGAGGATCGTATTGTTGAGGGCTTGGTTAGAGGGATCGAACATGCGGGCAAACAGTTGGCAAAATTCTTTCCCCGAGAGCATGATGATATCAATGAACTGCCCAATGATGTGGTGTTTGGGGATCGTTAATCGTCAATTAGCAGGCAACAGCAACGCAGCTACTGCTTGTGGCATAAATGAATAAATATAAATAGCCGCGAAACTTCGAGGTTTACCGATTGCCTATAGAAGCAGGAAGAATTGCTTAAGGCGGACAAAAAAATAATAGGATGAAATTTGTATTGAAATTATTTTCCCTGATTCGAATACCTGCTATGGCAATATTGCTTTGCACGTTGTCGATAGCCTCAGTATTGGGCCAAGATTTCCCAGAAGCATCAAACAGACTTGTCAATGATTATACCAATACGTTGACAGCGAATCAAAAGCAATTATTGGAACAAAAGCTACTGGCCTTTGAGGATTCTACATCCACGCAAATCGCGGTGGTTATGATGAATTCTACGGGAGGCTATGATATTTCTGATTACGCAGTACAATTAGCGAAGAAATGGGGGATTGGCAATAAAAAATACAACAACGGTATTTTATTGTTGGTCGCACTTGGGGATCGCGCGGTGACCATTCAGACTGGATATGGGATAGAGGGAGCTGTTCCCGACGCGATTGCCTACCGCATTATCGAGAATGATATTAAGCCTGCATTTCGTCAAAGAGATTATTACAAGGGAGTGGATGATGCGACCAGTTCCTTAATATCCTATACCAAAGGTGAATACAGAGCTGATCCAAAGCAACCAAAAGGAAAGGGCTCGGGATCTGTTATGTTTGTGATCATTATTGTGATTATCTTGATCGTTATTTTCTCGAATCGCGGCGGCGGCGGTGGCGGTGGCCGGCGTGTCATGAATGGGCGCGGTGCTTCTGATGTGTTTTGGTGGACATTGCTGAGTGGCCTTGGCGGCGGTGGCGGGCGAAGTGGTGGCGGCGGATTCGGTGGCGGATCGGGCGGTGGATTTGGCGGTTTCGGCGGTGGTGATTTTGGTGGTGGCGGTGCATCTGGCCGTTGGTAACATCTTTGCTAAAAAATGTTAAATAGCGCTTCCATGAACTGGAAATGTTTTACATTTATGTGGAGTATATAATTATGAAAAAGAGAATATTAATGGGTTTAAGCTTTTTACCAGCCTTATTAATGGCGCAAGAAAGCTACACCGTGACAGGGAAAGTAAACGCTACGTCGGACAAAGCGAAGGTGTTTATGCAATACATTACCAATGCAACCCGGCAGACAGATTCTGCGATGGTCGTAAAAGGTGAGTTTAAGTTCAATGGGCAGGTGACCTCACCAACCAAAGGTATGATGATCTATTCACCAGAAGGCTTATCTTTCGCTGAACTTAGAAATAGTCAAAAGCAGCCCGAAACGGCACAGCTATATCTTTCTAAGGGAGTTATCAAAGTCGATGCAACCAAAGGGTTTAAAGATGCAACTATTTCGGGTACAACACTTAACGACGATCTTATGCAGTATAAGGCTTTTGTAAAACCTTATTCGGACGCATTCGAAGCGTTGAATCAACAATATTACGCTGCTTCTGATACTCAAAAACAGGATCCAAGTTTCATCGAAGGTTTGCAAAAGCAAGCTGGTGAGATTTCTGAAAAAATGGAAAAATCAGATGCAGAATTTATAAACAAAAATCCGAAGAGCTGGTATACATTGGATTTATTGTCTGACAATCTCAATGGAGAGAATGTTACTGAATATGTAACTTCTTTCGAGAAATTGTCTCCTGAATTGAAAAGTTCCGAAAAAGGGAAGGAGTTGGCTGATCGCATTCAGAAATTGAAAGCCGTGGCTGTTGGTGCAATAGCACCGGACTTTACGTTGCCGGATACCACAGGAAAAAATATTTCCTTATCATCTTTAAGAGGTAAATATGTCTTGTTGGACTTTTGGGCGAGCTGGTGCGGTCCTTGCCGTCACGAGAACCCGAACGTGGTCGCAGCCTTCAATAAGTTTAAAGATAAAGGGTTTACGGTATTTGGTGTATCTTTAGATAATCCTGGTAAAAAGGATGCATGGGTGAAAGCCATCCATGATGATAATTTACAGCAATGGCCACATGTTTCAGACTTACAGGGCTGGAAATCTGCTCCGGTCAAATTATATGAAGTGCGTGGTATTCCACAAAACTTCCTGATCGATCCGTCGGGTAAAATTGTCGCATCAAATTTAAGAGGTGAAGCTTTGGAAGCGAAGCTGGCTGAATTGCTGAAATAACTCAATTCGTTTTCGGCCGCCATTAGGCCTTTAATAGCCCCTAATTGTTAAACTCATGTGATATGAGGATGCAATTAGGGGTTTCTTCTTAAGGGAACAAAAAAAATTATAATAATGAATAAAATAGTATTTCTGAGTATATTTTTGTGGAGTGTGATTGCCTCGTGTAGTGGTGATGAAGATAAGGGTATTCCTGTTGTGAACTTAGAAGCACTTCATGCCATTCCTCTGGATCATTCTATTGATCAATTGGCCAAGGACACTACCTTTATTGATGTTACGCTTCCGCCAAATGCCAGAATCGATCAGCTCTCCCAAGAAGAACTGGGAAAACTAAAAGCTGCTGCCTATCGCTTTTATCAGCATGTCACCTTAGAAGATAATCAATATCGCATTAACCTTAAAAGCCCTGAGGTTTTACACTTATCTGATCAGGTGGTTAAAGCCTATGAACAGGCTATCAGTAATACGAATCATTTCGCTGACTCGATGGCAAAAGCAGGTCAGGCAATACAATTACCCCCTGTGTCTGAGCAATACCTAAATAATTTGCTGAAGTAGTAGTTTTTATAAGATCGTGTGCTATAGTTCGTTTTGTGCTAATAAAGCGAAAGAGTTTAAAAGTCAAGTCAGTTTCCTTTATAGCTGCAATAGTGTTTTGGGGAGATCTGTATAAAGTAAAAAAAAACGTGGCTGTCCAAAAGGTTGGACAATCCACGTTTTTTTATATGAAGTTGAGACTAAACGATATCTTTTACAGCGAAAGGATCTCGATGATACGAAGCAGATCTTCGTTCATTTTCACATGGTGTTTAATGGCGCTTTTAAAAGGAGTAAATCTTACCTCACTGCAAATTAGTCCGGCCATTTCACCTCTGCGGCCTTGTAGTAAAGCCTCTACGGCAGCTACGCCAAGCCTGCTTGCTAAAACACGATCCATACATGTTGGACTTCCACCACGTTGAATATGTCCTAAAATAGAAAGCCTAACATCGTAATGTGGGAAATTTTCCTTGATTTTTTCTGATACAACCATACCCCCTTCTTTATCACCTTCAGCAACGATAATGATACGAGATGATTTATTTTTACGCGTCTTGTCGAGCCTTTTCATGATTGCGTCATAGTCCACTTCAAACTCAGGAACCAAGACTGCTTCTGCGCCGGTACTGATTCCTGAACGGACGGCAATAAGACCTGAATCGCGTCCCATTACTTCAATCACAAATAGCCTATCGTGAGACTCGGCAGTATCGCGAATTTTGTCTACAGCTTGGATAACAGTATTAATGGCTGTATCATAGCCAATAGTAAAGTCTGTACCGGCCAAATCGTTGTCTATTGTACCTGGAAGGCCAATAATAGGAAAATCAAATTCTTCAATAAATTTGGATGCGCCCGTAAATGTACCATCCCCGCCGATAACCACCATGGCATCAATACCGTGGCTGCGTAAGTTTTCATAAGCCTGTTTACGTCCTTCTGTCGTTTTAAAGGCTTCGCTACGGGCAGTTTTAAGGATAGTGCCGCCACGTTGTATGATATTCGCTACAGATTTGGCATCCATAGGGACAATCTCTCCATTAACAAGACCATCATAACCTCTTCTTACACCAAATACCTCAAGATTATTGTAGATTCCCGCCCTAACAACAGCGCGGATACCAGCATTCATTCCTGGAGCATCTCCTCCAGATGTCAGAACAGCAATTTTTTTAATGTTACTCATACGTACTCAAACTTAGCTTTTTTCAAGCGTATATACAATTATATTTCCTTTATTAGCTATCGCCAATAATGCTATTGGCAACTGGTAATGGCTTTTTTACTCCACTTTATTTCAGGTTAAGCTAAAGATAATGCAAATTTAATAATTACCTATATTGTTCATGTATGCTATTCTTGTCGAATGTCTCCAATCGTATACGGACTATTTCTTTGCCTTAAAAGCGTCAATTCCACTCTGAAGGAAAGCAATATATTCTGTAACGTTATAGTTTGCACCTGTTTTCGGGACCAATACGGTTCCGGATGAATCGACGATCACGTATAGTGGTTGCGAATTGCTGTCGAAAGTCGAGGCTTGGAAATCACTGTTTTTATTTCCTATCGTTTTTATCTTTTTCCCACTGTATTTTGAAATAAACTGCTCACTTTCTGGTAATTTAGTTTTGTCATCGACAAATAATTCAGCCATAATAAACTCTTCCTTCAATAGTTTGGCAACTGCGGGATCAGTCCATACATTGGCTTCCATTTTCCGACAATTGACACAATTCCAGCCTGTGAAATCAATAAGTACCGGCTTATTTTGCTCTTTTGAAGCTGCTAGAGCTTCCTCATAATCGTAATAAGGATCAAATCCTTTTGGCGTGCCCCGTTCATGAAAGATTTCAGCGTATTTTTTGACCTTACCATCGCTATGCGCTGGTGAACCGCCTACTCCAGTAGACAGGTCAAAATCCTGAGTTGCCGTAGGGGGAAGGAATGCCGAAATGGACTTCAATGGTGCACCCCATAATCCGGGTACCATATAAATGACGAATGCGAATACAATGACAGCCAAGATAGTTCTCGGTACAGAAAGAAATTTTAGTTCACTGTCGTGGGAAAACTTAATTTTTCCAATAAGATATAATCCCATCAGGCCAAAGATAGCAATCCATAGTGATAAGAATATTTCTCTATCTAGCCAATTCCAATGGTAAGCCAGATCTACATTTGAAAGGAACTTTAATGCTAGTGCGAGTTCTAAGAAGCCGAGTACGACCTTTACCGAATTTAGCCATCCGCCCGATTTGGGGAGGGATTTTAGCATCGATGGGAACATCGCAAATAAACCAAAAGGAATGGCAAGCGCTATGGAGAAACCGAGCATACCGACTGCGGGAGCTAGGCGCTCTCCTTTTGAGGCAGCTTCTACCAATAGCGTTCCAATAATGGGACCGGTACAGGAGAACGATACCAGCGAAAGGCTAAAGGCCATAAAGAAGAGGCCTATTAGGCCGCCTTTATCGGATTTGGCATCCATTTTATTGACGAAAGAGCTCGGTAAAGTGATCTCAAAGGCACCAAAAAAAGACGCGGCAAAAACAACCAATAACAGGAAGAATAAGAAATTAAATATCCCATCTGTTGATAAAGCATTTAACGCGTCGGAACCGAAGGAAATGGTGATGACCATTCCTAAAGCGACATAGATGACAATGATGAAGAGGCCATAAAGTAGTGCTTTGCTGATACCGCTAGTCCGACTTCCTGCTTGTTTCGTAAAATAACTCACCGTTAGGGGCAACATTGGAAATATACAGGGCATAAGTAGTGCTGCAAAACCACCTACTAATCCGGCAATAAATATGCTCCAAAGTGATTTCTTTCCCGTTTCTGGATTGCCTGAGGAGGCGTTTATTTTAGCTGGAGCGGTTTTACTGCTATCCTGGCTAACCATCGTGTCGGGTGAGGCTGTAAAATTAAGGTCTTCCGGTACTGCTTCAACTGCATTAGATGTGTCCGGTGATGATTCAAATTGAAGTCCTTCTGTACTCGCTAAGCTATCTTGTGTCGATGCAAGCGTCGCTGTTGTTAACGAAAGACTGAAAAAAGCAATCAGAAGTAAAATGAATGTATTTTTTAACATGCGTATGTATTTCAGATGTTAGGTTCAAAAATAAAAAAAGGCGATGAGAATCGCCTTATTAATTTATCCGTATAGAATCATTTTTACTATTTGATTGTCACAGCAAAAGCATATTCATCTGGAGGAAGACATTGTGAAGCATCACATGCTTGCCACTCTACTGTCCCTTTAACTGTTGCAGTACCTTTGTTTAACGTTACTTTTTGTTGAAATATCACTTCATTTGTAAAGTAACCTACATCCATTTTAAATACGTCTTCATGTTTCACTTTTGGTTTTGGCTCAGCAGTTTTACCAACCACGGTATAATCAGCCGCTTTCGCAAAGGTGAAAGAAGTTGGGATAGGTCCACCATCTTTTATATTTTGTGAATAAATGTGCCATCCATTTTGGATGGTTGCTTTTACATATACGACAGCTTCTTTGCTATTTAGCTTTTTGCTGGCCACTGTCCATTTTACTGGTTTGTGAATTTGAGCGAATGCTCCCGTAACTGCAAAAATCACTGCAGTCATTAACAGTATTAATTTTTTCATCAGACTTTAATTTGTTCTTTCTTTTTCCGCTACAATTATTGCAGTGTGTTGTTTTTATTAGATACGTTGGGTGAATAAAGGTTTAATCACGCTTTTGACAAAGTTAGAACAAAGCTTTGATATTTCTAAAAATGGGTTCTGCTTTTTTTGTAAAGATTAAGAAATGAGATGCGTAATCTCTTTGATATCAAATTCTTGTAATTGGTTATCTAATAAAATCTTTAGTTTACCTTCGGCAGATACCTGCTGAATAATGCCCGTTTGCTTGGTGCCAGCGATTAAAAATGGTTTTTCTTCGCCTTTCCAGAATAATAATTCGTTGTATTTGTTTAGCTGATAGTGGGATCCCTTGTGAATGAGGTTCAAATATTCCAGGTGTATACTTTGATACAGCTCATCCGCTAAGTTCTTTATGTCGTAATCGGTTCGATCGGTTAGGCATGCTAAAGAGGTTATTGTTGATGTTGTGTCAAAATTGGTTTGATTGATATTTATACCGATTCCTATGATAGCGCTATTGATATTATGGCCTTTTAATGTATTTTCTATTAAAATACCGGCTATTTTCTTTGAATTGACGTAGATATCATTGGGCCATTTTACGGCAACAGGCTGCTCAACTTTGGTTTTCAACCAGTTGGCGGTGGCAATGGCGATGGTAGCCGAAAGTGAGAATTGTTGCGCTATTGGTAAGAAATAGGGCCTTAAAAGGATAGATGTCGTGAGATTTTTCCCCGGTTCACTGATCCATGAGCTTCCTCGCTGGCCTTTACCTTGGAACTGTTCTTCTGCTAAAATGGCAGTCCCTTCTGCTAGTGGCTTGAATTTTGACAATAATTCCCTGAGATAATCGTTTGTAGAGGCGACTTTGTCAAGATATATTGTATTTTGGCCGATGATAAGTCCCGAAATATTGTTATTTTGCAAACTGAAAGTATTAAATAAATATTAAGTCAAAACTATCATATTTTTTAATGAGTAAAAATAAAAGTACAGAATTGTCCCAACGTCTATCAGAAATTATCGTTTACGGTATGCAAGAAAAGAAAGCAAACGAGATTGTTCGTTTGGATTTAAGAGATCTTCACAGTTCTGTTTCTGATTATTTTGTTATTTGTCATGCTGATTCCAACATTCAGGTNNAAGAAAATATAATTACGATATAATGAAAAAAATCCCGAGTAGTAAGGTAAGCCCTAAACCGCCGAAATTTAATTTTGTGTGGCTTATGATTGCCATGTTTTTAGGTTTTTTTGCCTTACAGTACGTTTTTGGAGAAAACCCAGCTAAGGAAGTTAGCTATAGCGATTTTGAGACACGCATGTTGAACACAGGCTCTGTAGAGCGCCTTGTCGCTTATAAGAAAAATGATCTTGTAGAGGTTGAGGTGTATCTGAAGAAGGGCTGGAAAGATAATCCTAGTTTTAAGGATGCTGTAAAGACCTCCGATCCTTTACCAAGTTTGTCTGGACAAGAGGACAAAGGACCACAATATATTTTTAAAGATGCTTCTCCCGATGTTTTGGAGAAAAAGTTAGCTGCTTCTCAAGCTGAGTTAGCGCCTGGTACACCGAAGGTACAATTAACGTATGATGATCGTTCTAATCCATGGGCGAGCTGGTTTATTACCTTTATGTTGCCATTATTGGTGTTGGCTGCAATCTGGATTTTCTTGATGCGCCGTATGGGCGGCGGTGCCGGCGGTGGTGGCGGTGCTATCTTCAATATTGGTAAGTCGAAAGCTCAATTATTTGATAAAGAGGCTCAGATCAATATTACATTTAACGATGTGGCTGGTCTTGAAGAGGCGAAGCAGGAAGTTATGGAAATTGTGGATTTCTTGAAAAATCCGCGTAAGTATACAAATCTTGGAGGTAAAATTCCAAAGGGAGCATTGCTTGTAGGGCCTCCAGGAACAGGTAAGACATTGCTAGCAAAAGCTGTGGCTGGTGAAGCTCAAGTGCCATTCTTTTCACTATCGGGATCCGACTTTGTGGAAATGTTTGTGGGGGTAGGTGCATCTCGTGTTCGTGATTTGTTTAAACAAGCTAAAGAGAAAGCGCCTTGTATCATTTTCATTGATGAGATTGACGCAATTGGCCGTGCTCGGGGCAAGAATTCAATGATGGGTGGAAATGACGAGCGTGAAAATACGTTGAATCAATTGTTAGTGGAGATGGATGGTTTTGGCACGGATTCGGGTGTTATTATTTTAGCAGCTACTAACCGTATCGACGTATTAGATACGGCATTGCTACGTCCGGGACGTTTCGACCGCCAAATTTCGATTGATAAGCCAGATTTGATCGGCCGTGAGCAAATTTTTAAAGTGCATCTTAAGCCTCTGAAATTGTCGGCTGAGGTTGATGCAAAAAAATTATCTGCACAGACTCCTGGTTTTGCAGGCGCAGAAATCGCCAATGTATGTAATGAGGCCGCACTTATTGCTGCCCGTAAAAATAAACCGGAAATTGATATGCAAGATTTTCAGGACGCAGTTGATCGCGTGATTGGTGGTCTTGAGAAAAAGAATAAAATTATCTCTCCGGAAGAGAAACGTATTGTCGCTTATCATGAAGCTGGGCATGCTATTGCTGGCTGGTTTTTGGAACATGCAGATCCTTTGGTTAAAGTATCTATTGTGCCCCGCGGTGTGGCTGCTTTGGGATACGCGCAGTATCTTCCCCGAGAGCAGTTTTTATATACGACAGAGCAGCTTATCGATAGCTTATGTATGACCATGGGAGGGCGTGTAGCTGAAGATATTACTTTTGGAAGAATTTCAACTGGTGCTCAAAACGACTTGGAGCGTATTACGCAGCTTTCGTATGCAATGATCGCGATATACGGTATGAATGACAAAGTGGGAAATGTTTCTTTCAGAGACAGCTCGGAGGCATCGTTCCAGAAGCCATATTCTGACAAAACGGCAGAGTTGATTGATGCAGAGGTCCGTAACTTGATCAGTGATGTTTATGCACGTACTAAACAGTTATTGCTGGATAAACGTGAAGGACTGATCAAAATAGCGGAGAAGCTATTGGAAAAGGAAATCCTCTTTCAATCGGATTTGGAAGAGATACTAGGGAAGCGTCCATTTGAAACCAAGACTACTTACGAGGAGTTTGTGAATGGTGCCGACGGTGGTGGTGTACCACAAACTGATTTACCCTTAGATATTCATCCGGATGAAGCGCGATCCAGCGATGGTCCGATTTCAGACAATCCGTCCAATAATTTGAATTAATTTGAATGTTGCAGCGCTAGAATTATCTAGCGCTGCATTTATATATTTGCGCCATGAACGTGAAGAACGCAACTGCGAAGGAGGTAATGTTAAAACGGGTACGTCAGGCATTACTACAAAAAAATGATAATCCCCATCCGAATTTTAAGGAAACTGCTCTTTACCATGATGAAGATGAATTAGTGGATCTTGTTTTTGTGCGTGAATTGACCGCTGCGGGAGGCAAATTTCTATATTGTGATGGCGAGATTGGTCTGATTGAAAATTTGATTTCATTGACCGAAGTAAATAGCATTAAAAATATCTATGCTTGGGAACAAGGTATTCAAAACTTACTCAGTCCCTATGGTTTTCCCTTTTTGAAAACAGAGAAGGATTTTGAATTGGCAAATGCCAGTATCACCTCTTGTGAGGCTTTAATAGCTCGTAATGGAAGTGTTATGGTGAGTAATGCAAATGCTTCCGGACGGCGGTTGAGTATATATCCCCCCATTCATATTGTCGTTGCCAAGGCTTCGCAATTGGTCTGGGATTTGAAAGATGCTTTGGCTTATATGCAGAAACGTTACGGTCAGGAGATTCCGACGATGATTTCCACCATTACCGGCCCGTCCAGAACGGCTGATATTGAGAAGAGGTTGGTTTTGGGAGCACATGGGCCAAAAGAACTTTATGTTTTACTTTTAGAGGATAGATTTTAGAAATTATTATGCTATTAACTTATTTAACCGAAACGCCTGTTGCGAGTATTATCTTCTTTTTTACGATCGCCGTCAGCGTCTATACTTTTTCACATGAACAACTTTTCGGCAAACTGATGTTGCATCCCTACAGTATTGCACGCAACCGCAATGTCTTTACGATCCTGACAAGTGGTTTTGTGCACAAGGATTGGGGACATCTGCTGTTCAATATGCTTACCTTTTACTATTTTGGGTTTGGTTTAGAACGTATACTTGCTGCTGCAAGTCCCTATGGCCATATCTTATTTGCTGTTATTTATGTAGGCAGCTTGATCCTGAGCGATATTCCAACCATCGTACAGCAGAAAAATAATCCAGGTTACTATAGTTTGGGTGCTTCAGGTGCCATCTGTGCGGTGCTGTTTAGTTATATTCTTTTCGACCCTAAAGTGACCATTGGGGTAATGATGATTATTCCTATGCCAGCTTACTTATTTGCATTTCTGTTTTTAGGTTATTGTGTATGGGCGTCCAAAAAGGGACAGGATGGTATTAATCACGATGCCCATTTCTTTGGTGCGCTGTCGGGACTAATCCTGACGATCATCTGTTTTCCATGGGTTATCAAACATTGTCTGGCACAATTCTAAAATTTTCCGTTCCAGGTTTCCCGATCTAAATTTCTGTATTGGATTGCTTCAGCGATATGGTGGTTATCAATTGTTGGGCTATTTTCCATATCAGCGATTGTGCGGGCAACCTTCAGTATTCTATCGTATGCTCTTGCGGATAGGCTGAGACGCTCGATTGCAGTTTTGAGCAATTTCCTTCCGGCTTCGTCAATCTGACATATTTCTCGCGTTAATCGGGTACTCATTTGTGCATTACAATGCACGTCTGGGAAAGATTTAAAACGTTCTTTCTGGATTTCGCGTGTCTGAATGACCCGACGGCGTACCGTGCGGCTATCATCTACAGAGCGTGTCGTACTCAATTCGTCAAATAGCACGGGGGTGACTTCGATGTGCAGGTCTATACGGTCTAAAAGTGGTCCTGATATTTTGCTTAGATAACGCTGGACGGTGTTAGTGCCGCAGATGCATTCTTTCTCGGGGTGATTGAAATAACCACAAGGGCAGGGGTTCATAGCAGCAATGAGCATAAAACTTGCGGGGTACTCGACGGTAAGTTTAGCTCTTGATATCGTAATTTGACGCGATTCCAGCGGCTGACGCATGACTTCGAGGACGCTCCGTTTAAATTCTGGCAATTCGTCAAGGAATAATACGCCATGATGGGATAAAGATATTTCACCCGGCAATGGATTTGAGCCGCCGCCTACCATGGCTACATCGGATATTGTATGATGTGGAGAACGAAAGGGCCGTGCAGTGACGAGGGAATCTTTCGCCTTTAGATTTCCAGACACAGAGTGTATTTTGGTCGTTTCCAGCGATTCGGTCATATTGAGCGGGGGAAGGATCGTTGGTAGTCTTTTTGCCAACATGGTTTTTCCTGCGCCTGGCGGACCTATTAAAATAAGGTTATGTCCACCAGCTGCTGCGATTTCCAGCGCTCGTTTGATATTCTCCTGTCCTTGTACATCAGAGAAATCGACGTCATAAATGGCCGTATCATCCTGAAAAAACGTTTGTATGTTAACTTTTGTAGGCTTGATTGTTACTGTATTGTTGAGGAATTCCACTACTTGGGTCAGATTTTCTACACCAATAACATCGATTTCGGTGACGATAGCTGCTTCTTTTGCATTGGCTTCAGGTAATATTATTCCTTTAAATCCTTCTTTGCGCGCCTGTAATGCAATTGGTAGAACACCACGTATGGGCTTAATACTTCCGTCTAATGATAGCTCGCCTAAGATAAGATAGTTTTCCAGACGGATATTTGTGATCTGCCCGGAAGATGCTAATATGCCTATTGCGATTGATAGGTCGTAACTTGAACCTTCTTTACGAATATCTGCGGGTGCCAAGTTGACAACGATCTTTTGGCGCGGCATGTGAAGTTGACAGGAATTAATGGCACTTTCGATACGTCTTAAGCTTTCTTTAACGGCATTGTCAGGCAGGCCGACGATATAATAATGGAGGCCAGTAGATACGATTACCTCGACGGTAATTGTACAGGCATTTATCCCATGGACGGCGCTGCAATAGGTTTTATTTAGCATAATTTTCATAATCGATTGATTTAAAGATACTAAAAAATTGAGTAAGTTAATAATTGTTGGGTGAGATATTGAAGGCGGATCCAAGATTACCGAAAAAAATGATTATATTGTTAATATAGTTCCTTATTAATAATGGATAAAAAGCATTGTTTGGCAAACGATTTGCTTTGGTAATTGTATTATTAACGAGGACTAGATTCGTCGTAATAGATTTAGAACTTTAAAAGAAAAAGAAATGAATGACACAAGTAAAGTAGCTTTGGCGTTATTGGCCGGTCTTGCCGCGGGTGCAGCTTTGGGAGTTTTGTTTGCTCCGGATAAAGGGTCGGATACAAGAGATAAAATAAATGATTCACTAAGTGATTTGAGTGATGCTATTCGGGAAAGAGCGGAGGAGCAATTTGATCAGTTGAATGATTTCAAAGAGAAAATTGTTTCTACATTGAAGGGTAAGTTAAATCAGGCAGAAGAAGTGCTGGATGATGATATCATCGAACATGCATAGTTCGCGATTATTCAAAAGAATAATTGGTGTAGAGTACATATTATCAGGCTATTTCGCGAGATAGCTGTTTTACGATAGCTGCGCGCTCTTCATGTGTGTAGAGTAGTGCTGTGTTGCGGTTATAAGATACAGCGTTTTCGTTTTGTTAGTTATGGGCTGAAATAGCCTGAATAAATTTTAGATGCATGGAAGAAGAAAAATTTTCACTAAGTGGTACGTTTCAAAAGACTAAGGAGTATATTGACTCCCAATTTAAACTTGTCAAATTAAAAACCATTGAACGGTCTTCTCGTTTAATTGCAAGCTTAGTGGTAGATGCAACTAAGCTTATTTTTACCTTATTTGTTCTGTTTTTCTTATGTTTAGCTCTAGGTTTTTGGCTAGGAGAGTTATTGGGCAGTTATTCATTGGGTTTTTTGGCAACAGCAGGTATCTTTTTAGTGATCATTATCTTAATACGCGTTTTTGAGCCTATGCTGGAAGCAAAATTTATGGATCTTTCCATTCGACGTTTTTTGGCTAAATGGAACGATGAAATTGAGGAAGAAGAGGAAGAACTGCATAAAGAAAAACTTGATAGAGAAAGGGCTACAAATGAACAATAAACAGACCAAAATACGTAATTTACAGGAGCTTAAAGCTGAAATATTGCGCTTAAAAACGCTAAAGAATGAACAGGAGCTATACCTAAGGGCTCAATTTACGTTGCTTAATAATAAAATAGAGGCCCCCATTCGTTTTTTCAATACCTTAAAAAATAATATCCCGGGAGCGAATATTATAAAGCAGATGTTTTCCAAGAGTAATAATCCAGATTCTGATTGGTTAACAAAGACTTTACGTATTGGCGTACCCTTTATAATGAACAGATTGTTTCTGAAAAATACAGGGGTTTTAAAAAAAGCGCTCATGCTGCTGTTATCAGAACGTGCGGTTGGGCAAATCAATCAAGATAAAATCAGTGGTCTTATTGGAAAGTTAACGAGTTTTATTCGACCTAAGAAGAAGAAGAAAAATAAATTTGCCCAAACGGAAAATGCTCCTATAAAGGACGAAGTAAATGAATACGGCATCCCTTCTTATAGCGAGACATATTAATGTGATATTGTTTTCGCTATTCGGCTACTTCTTTTTTCAAAAAGTCAGTATAAGCGAGTTGAATGCCCTCCCGAAGGTTAACTTTGTGCTTCCATCCGAGTGCATGTATCTTTGATACATCCATGAGTTTGCGTGGTGTGCCGTCGGGTTTGGAACTGTCAAAAGTGATATTACCTGTGTAACCAATTACATCTTTAATCAATTCTGCGAGATCCTTTATGCTTATATCTTGACCTATACCGATATTGACAAATTGCTTTTCATTGTAATGATTCATTAAAAAGATACAAGCTTCTGCTAGGTCATCAGAGAAAAGAAATTCTCTTAAAGGAGTCCCCGTGCCCCAGATAACAACATCATCTCGCTTATTGACTTTTGCTTCGTGGAATCTACGGATCAAAGCTGGTAAGACGTGCGAATTTTGAGGATGATAATTATCGTTGATGCCATATAGATTTGTTGGCATTACGGATATATAATTGCAACCATATTGGTCCCGGAAGGCTTCTGCCATTTTTATACCTGCAATTTTGGCGATTGCATAGGGTTCATTCGTTGGTTCTAGGGTGCCCGTCAGTAACATGTCTTCGTTTAAAGGCTGGGGAGCCATCTTCGGATAGATGCAGCTAGATCCTAAGAACATCAACTTTTTAATGTTATTGTCGTAGGATGATTTGATGACATTATTTTGAATGGCTATATTTTCATAGATAAAATCTGCGCGATAGGTATTGTTTGCCATAATCCCACCAACTTTAGCGGCAGCGAGAAAAACATAATCAGGTTTTTCTTCGTTGAAAAAGTCAGCTACTGCTTGTTGATTGCGCAGATCTAATTCTTGAGATGTCCTGGTCACGATGTTGCTGTATCCAAGTTCTATTAATTTGCGATGTATTGCTGATCCGACCATTCCTCGATGGCCTGCTATGTAAATTTTAGCGCCTTTTTCCACGATAAGTTATTGAGTCCTGCAAACTTAGATAAATTGCTTTTTATATGCAATATAAATCGCCCGTATGAAAGTGATTTTATTGATTACTCTGTTTAGTCCATTGGCTTCATAATTATTCGCCAATCAATGGTATATTTCCTAGGATAAGATTTATTTTTTTAAGCGGGAATATAAGGTTATTTTTGCGGGATATTTATTGAAAATGGGAAAGGACAAACTACGTAAATTTGCTGAAGTTGCTACTTTTGAAAATGTAATCCAACTTGATGCAGGCAAAGAATATAAAGGAAAATGGGCCGAGAAGCAGTTTGGTAATAATAATCCGGTTGTTTTGGAACTTGCTTGTGGCAAAGGAGAATATACTGTTAATCTGGCGCGACTGTTTCCGGAGAAAAATTTCATTGGTATTGATTTTAAAGGTAATCGTATTTGGCGTGGTGCTAAAACAGCTTTGGAGGATGGCATTCGGAATGTTGCTTTTCTTCGGATACAGATTGAAACAATCCTTGAATATTTTGCCGAAAATGAAGTTGATGAAATCTGGATTACCTTTCCGGATCCTCAGCCTCAAGATAGCAGAGAGAAAAAGCGGCTGACAGGCCCAAAGTTTTTGGAGCGTTATAAATTCATTATGAAACCTGATGGGATGATGAATCTGAAAACAGATAACGACGGCTTTTATGCGTATACGCTGGAGCAGATCGATTTACAGAATCTAAAAAAATATAAGGAGACTACCGATCTTTACCATTCGGATTTAGTGGATAATGTTCTATCAATCAAAACTTACTATGAAAAAAAGTATTTAGCTGATGATAAGAATATCAATTATGTGAAATGGAGTTTCGAAAAAAGCTAATGAACGAATTTATTACATAATAGAAAGTCTAAACGAAAGTTTGGGCTTTTTTTGTTTAGTGGCGATATGACTTATTGCTGTGTTTGTTGGTTTTAAATTGATTTATAGGGCTTTTTAGAGGCCCTTTTTTTTGTTCGATGGCAACTTAAATAATTTCGATTTATTTCGTTTTGTAAATATTATTAATTATTTTCGATTTGAAAATTAAAAATAACCAACGAGATGTCGCATTAAAGCGAGCCTAATGCATGAAAATTCCTTCAAAGTGGATCTCAAAGCATTTTAATTACAATTGAAACCATAATAGTGTGATGAAAAGAAATGCTATTCGAAATAATTGTTAACAAAAAGAAAACATTAAGTTAAAGCAAACTTTTTGTTAGGGATATATTTTTGTGCCAAATTGAAAATTAACAATTTACACCAATAACTATGTTTAGTATTAACCCTATCCAAATTAATCTGCGGCACGCCTCCTCGAAAGTGCTATTTGCGGCTTTAGCAATTGCGTGCAATATGGATGTAGCTAAGGCGATGGTTCCATTAGAACGAGGCCATCGTGTTTTTCATGATTTTAATCAAGGGAAGATTAAGATTAAAGGAAAAGTTGTCGATAATCAAACGAAGGAGCCACTTGCATCTGTATCGATACTTTCAGGTGGAGTGACGAAGGGGTCTACGGATCGTAACGGAAATTTTGAGGTAGATATTGAAGTAGGGGGAAAGATCCGTTTTCAGATGATCGGTTATGAAGCTCAAACGCGAACTTACGAGGCTGCTCAATTGAATGCTAAAATTTCTTTAATTGCGAGATCGGAGGCGCTCAATGAAGTCGTTGTGACAGCACTAGGCATACAGCGAGAAGAGAAGGCATTAGGCTATTCCATAAGCACGGTCAAAGGCGAGGAATTGACGAATGCAATTTCAAACAACTGGACGGATGCCCTAACAGGAAAGGTCGCTGGTTTGAATTTGGTAAAGTCGGGTGCGGGGCCATTGGGATCCAATCAGATTATTTTAAGAGGGGAAACATCTTTTACGGGCGATAATTCCGCATTGATTGTTGTGGATGGTGTTGTCATGGGAGGAGGGACGCGGATGACCGGTAATGGTAGTTCCAATTATTTGGATAGCGATTCTCCAACAGACTTTGGAACATCGCTCTCGGATATTAATCCGGATGATATCGAATCTGTATCTGTTTTGAAAGGGCCTGGAGCTTCCGCACTTTATGGCTATCGGGGAGCGCATGGTGCAGTAATTATTACCACAAAAAAGGGAAAAGGAGCTAAAAATAAAATTGGCGTATCCGTTAATTCGAATACGGCAATTGGGACAATCAACAGATGGCCCGATTATCAATACCAATATGGTCAAGGTGCGATTGATCAGGATCTTTACTATTCCTACGGACAGTCAGAGGATGGTGCAAGTACTTTAAGTACGTCTTCTGCTTGGGGACCTAAATTTGATGGACAGTATTATTATCAGTACGATCCTAATTTCTACCGTTTGACACCTCCGGAGCGGACATTATGGAGACCCTATGAAAATAACCGAAAGGATCTTTTCCAAACGGAGCTCACGTCTACTAATTCGATCAGTATTTCTGGTGCTACTGAAAAGACCAGTTCGCGGTTTTCATATACCAACGTCACGAACAAATGGATTATTCCGAACATGGGTTATAATAGGAATACCATCGCTATGCAGTTCAATAACAAGGTGACGGATAAGCTGAGTCTCTCAACAAAAATTAATTTTAATAATAGGGGATCAGATAATTTGCCAAACAGTGGATATAACAATCAAAGTTACATGTACTTTGTGCGGGGTATTGTGCCGAATGTGAATGCAGCCTGGCTAGAGCAGAATTGGATTCCAGGCAAGGAAGGGATTGAACAGATGACTCCATTTTCAAACCTGTTGGATAATCCAAGAACCATATCTTATGATATGATCAATGCGCAGGATAAAAACAATGTTATTGGAAATTTACAGGCCGATTATAAATTCAATAAAGAGTTGAATTTGATGGTGCGGACAGGAATCGATTGGAGCTATGATAAACGCAAACAATCGAGACCATTTGATACCTATAAATATGCTTATGGCTATTACCGGGAGCAGTCAATTAATAACCAGGAAATTAACTCGGACTTTTTATTGCAATATAACAATCAACGGAGCAGTCTTCACAAATTTGGCGCATCGGTTGGAGGTTCATTGATGCACAATAAGTATATTAAGGATGATGCTTATGCTAATAGTTTAATTTATCCTAACCAGTATAATTTTGCAAATGCTAGGGAAAAGGTCGTTTATTTACCCCGTCGCGAAGAATATGCGGTCAATAGTTTATATGCTTTAACGAACTACAGCTATAAAGATATGATTTTTGTTGATGCGACAGGAAGGATTGATTGGGCGAGTACATTAGCTTCACCAAAAAAAAATGAGGTTAAGCCATTTTTCTATCCCTCTATAAATACGAGTTTCGTTCTTTCCCAATTGCTGAACTTGCCTAAAGCAATTAATTTTTGGAAAGTCAGGGCCTCCATCGCTGGGGTTGGGGGTGGGGGGAAACGTCCATATCTAAACTCTTATGGTTACAGCAGCGTTGAAGGAACTACGGGGGGACTTACAAATCCTACAACCGTTCCAGATGAAAATCTTAGATTTGAAAATACACGATCTTACGAGTTGGGAACAGATTTTAGAATGTTCAGAGACCGGCTCAAGTTAGATCTTACAGTATATTCGAGCACGACATACGATCAGATTATTGAGTCTCCGCTGGATCCTTCAAGCGGTTTCAGAAATCAGATTACGAATGCTGGAGAGGTACAGAATAGGGGAATAGAGATTGCGCTTTCTGGCGACATCATCAAGAAGAGAGACGGCTTAAATTGGAATATGTATGGAAATTTTACGAGCTATGATTCGAAAGTCATTTCCATACCTGCAGATCTGCAAGGAGAATTAGTGCTATCCACGTTGTTTGGCAGCAGAGGATCAATTGTGGCTTTACCCGGTAGACGATTTGGTGATATTTATGGACTTGGATATGAGCGGAATCAGGATGGCCAAATTGTTTATGAAAATGGACTTCCTGTATTGTCCCAACAGAACATGTATATCGGTAATCCAAATGCGACGACCAAATTCGGTTGGGGGAATGAATTTAAATACAAAGGATTTAGATTTAATTTCTTATTTGATGGTCAATTCGGCGGAGTGGGATATTCGTTGACACATGCCGTATTGATGGAAGAGGGAAAATTAAAAAAGACAATTCCGGGCCGATATAATGGTATTATTGGCGATGGTGTTGTGAAGAATAGTGATGGAAGCTACAGCAAGAATACAGTTGTTGCGTCTGCTGGAGATTATTATGCTAAACATTTTAACCGGGATAATATAGAATCAAATACTTTTTCCACGGACTTTATAAAGCTTCGTGAGGTCAGATTTGACTATACGTTACCTAAGTCTTTTGTTGAACGTTTGAAAATTGAGCGCGCATCAATTGGGGTGTACGGAAGAGATCTGTTTGTCATGACCAAATGGCCTTCATTTGACCCAGAGTTTGGATCGTTAAATTCAAGCGGTATTGAGAAAGGCGCAGAGATTGCCCAGTTCCCTTCAACCCGTACAATGGGTGTCAATTTATCATTCTCATTTTAAATCCAGCGTATTATGAAAAAGAATATAAGAAAAGCTTTTATTTTGTTGGCAGCCTGTGGGATGCTACAGAGCTGTACAAAAGACTTTGTCGCAATAAATACAAATCCAAATGCAATTTCTGCGGCAGCGCCACAAAGTCTCATAGCGCCAGCTTTACTCAATGTGTTAAACACAAACTTGTCCCGTAATATGCGCATCAACAATGAGCTTATGCAAGTGACGGTAACAGTAAATGATGCATTGGAGATTCAACGGTATGAAATCAGGCCGTCAGAAGCGGAATCTACCTGGTCCGGATGGTACGTACAGTTGACGAATATACGTGATATTTATCAGAAGGCAGGGGAAGGGCAGCAGAAGGGTTATCAGACATACCAGGGTATTTCGCTTATATTGGATGCTTGGGTGAGTTCGTTAATAACTGATATGTATGGTGATGTACCTTATACGGACAGCAATAAAGGGTATAGTGATAGTAATTTAACTCCTGTATTTGATAAACAGTCCGATATTTATGCGGATATCTTTAGAAAATTAGAAGAGGCCAATACGCTTTTGAAAGGTAAGGTTGCTGTCGAATCGACCAATTTAGCGATGGATCCCATATTTAATTCTGATCCTGCAAAATGGCAGAAATTTGGTAATTCTTTATATCTCCGATTATTGCTACGTATAGCACATAAGTCAGAAACCAATGCCGTTGCAAAGATCAAAGAAATATTAGAAACGAATGCCGCTGAATATCCTGTGATGCAAAGCAATGCCGAAACAGCTGCTTTATACTACACTAATGTACAGCCTTACATGAATCCTTATTTTAATAGCCGTGACATAGATTTTAATGGGAACAAAGGCTATTCAGAGTTTTTTATCAATAATCTGCTGGACCTTTCAGACCCAAGATTAAAAATTTGGGCCACTGAAGCCACATTAGGAGTGTATGGCGGTATGCAGTCCGGATACCAGAGAGGAAATGTCCCCGAGCAACAATCAACGCTTTTAACAAGTCTAAAAGCTGATTCGCATATGGGAAATATCATGAATTACGCCGAGTTGCAATTTATTATTGCTGAATGTGGTATGAGAGGGTATGCTCAGGTCGATGCGCCTGGAGCCTATTTAAAGGGAGTGAACGCGGCTATGGAATACTGGGGGCTAACAGCGCCAGCATCTTACCTAAGCAGTGCAAAGGTTCAATTGTTGCCCACAGATAGTGATAATGCGAAATTAAAAAAGGTGCATTTGCAAAAATACTATGCGATGCTATTTACGGATTTCCAACAGTGGTACGAATACCGTAGAACCCAATTATTGGATTTATACAAAGGTCCGGGCTTGTTGAATCAAGGGAAAATGCCAGTACGTTTAAATTATCCAATAATTGTACAATCTTTAAACAAAGTAAATTATCAGGATGCTGTGAGTCGTATGGGGGGAGACGGGATAAATGAAAAAATGTGGTGGCAACCTTCAATCAACTAATCAATGAAAAAGTTAAAATCAATACTATGCAGTATGTTGGCAATGTCAGCATTGCTGTCCGGCTGTATCAAAGACAACGTCAATGAATCGGTAGGGACACTAAATCCTGAAATATCGTTGTATGCGCTACGCAGTCTATATAAAAATGCCGATTTACAGCTTAATGCGTCTTCGCTACAAGGTGCAGAATATATCAAAGCAGTGGTCGTTTCGCATGCGGAAAATAAGAATTTACCGGAAAATACACTTGCTGTACAGAATATTTGGCGAAATCAACGCCGTGGAATATTAGTTCAGGTGCCCAATGCGTCTGAATTTAAATTTGGAGATTCGGTTCAGATCAATATTAGCGGTTCAAAACTGATTACAAAAGATGGCTTATTAGTTCTTTCAGTCGATAATAATCAACAGCTTAAAGTCTACTCATCTGGTAATACTATTGCCCCATTGCCTGTTGCTGTTTCCAGTCTAAAGTCGAAGTTTGATGAGTTTGAATCAACCTATATCGATATTACAGCCGATGTTGAACCTGAACCCGCAGCCGGGACAGCGTTGAAAGGAGATAAAATCTTGATGGATGGTGATAAAAATGAGATTATATTGCATACACAAGATAATGCGACATTTGCTGAGGAGTCCATCGCTCCAAGTGCATCTTTCAGAGGAATTGCATTCAAGGAGGGCGAAAATCTACAAGTTAGGATGCAGAGTTATGCTGATATGGCTTATGCCAGCGGTAAGTTATATGCAGGTTGGCCTGAAACTTTTGATGCTGTAGATGCGAGTTTGAAAGGTAGTTATGATATGAAGGATAAAAACGCGGTCTCCTTTCCAACGGGGCAATGGAACCTGTATCAGGCTATTCTAGGAACAACTGCTGGTCGTGATCGTATTGTTTCTGGAAAAAATGCCATCCGTATGCAGCAGAACTTAAGTGTTGATGGTTATGTGCAAATGAATTTTGATGTGCCGAATGGGGCCTCAAAAATAACGCTTTGGTATGGTTCGTATTACACCGATCGCTCGTGTACGTTCAAGTTGGAATACTCGAACGATGGAGGAACGACATGGAAGCAAACAGGCGAGCCTATTTCGGACGCGCACACAACAACAGAGAGCATGAATTCAAAACAGGCTGTATTCTTAATGAATATTCAGGGGCCGGTCCGTTTTAGAGTTACCAAGCTAGGATTAGGAACAAGTAACAATGTGATTAATAACGGCAGGTTGGGATTGGATGATATTGCTATTTATAAAAGTTATTAATTTAAAAAGTTGATTATAAGAAAGCCTCATTNNAATGAGGCTTTCTTATAATCAGGTATTATCTCAACTCGTCAAAAAAAATCGTTATCTTCATTATATAACTATAAACGAAGACTTATGAATTTAACAGATTTAGTTACAGGTGGAGTAGGTTCCAAAGTTATAGAGACTATTTCAAAAATAACTGGTGTCAGTGAATCTAAAGCAAAATGGATTGTAGCGGCAGCAGTTCCCTTGATGATTGCAGCACTGAATTACAATGCGAAAAACAAAGGGCAGGCAGAAAATATTGACAATGCTATTGATCAGCATAGCAATAGCGGGATACTCGATAAAATTGGCGATCTATTTGGACAAGGAGGAGCGGGGCATAATGGTTCTGAAGATGGCAATAAAATTGTTAACCATATGTTTGGTCAAAATACCGAAGTAGTAACCCAGAATATTGCGGATAAAGCAGGCTTGAGTTCCTCACAGGTAACAGGGGTACTTGCCACGCTGGCTCCTATCGTAATGGGTTATTTAGGGCAACAAAAGCAGGCTTCAAGTGGCGGTGGTATTGGCGATCTGATCGGTTCTGTGCTAGGAGGTGGAACACAACAGAATGCAGGTGGCGGTATGTTGGGGGGTATTTTAGGCTCTTTTTTGGGCGGTGGTCAAGAAGAACAAGCGCAAACAACGGAGCAGCCCACAGCGGGCGGTAGCATTACGGACATGTTGGGTGGACTAGCAGGCAGTTTTTTTGATAAAAATAACGATGGACAGGCGAAGGGAAATATTCTTGATTCGATCGTCGGTATGTTTGGGAAGTAAGCTGTGTTAGGCTATTAGTTTTTTTGATAAAAAGCTCGTATGGGATTAAGTTAGGATAATGCAGATCTTAAAAAGTATGAGGTCGGAAGTTCTACACTTCCGACCTCATACTTTTTGTCCAATTCGTATTAATTTTCGACCGACACTTTCGGTGGGAAATTTTTATGTTTTCTTTTGCTGATTTTGTCAATATTGACGGGTTGAGGTACCTTGACATAATATCCTGTTCCGTCATATTCACGTTTATTTGGGTTCTCTTTACATGCTGTCGAGCAGCATCCGTCCATCTCCCAGCCGCACTCATCACACTGGGTGAAATGCTCATTACAAGTCGGGTTGGCACAGTTAATCATCTTCGTTGTATGCTTGCCACAATTAAAGCAAGTCGATACAACCGATGGGTTGACAGAGTTGATATCCACTGTAACACGGTTGTCGAAGACGTAGCATTGGCCCTCGAAATCCTCGCCACCAGCTTCTTTCCCATATTTAATAATACCACCATGTAATTGATAAACATCCTCGAATCCTTCTTTTAATAAAAGAGCAGATGCTTTTTCACATTTAATTCCTCCTGTGCAGTAGGTTAATATTTTTTTGCCTTTATACTTTTCAAGCTCTTTGATTTTTTCCGGGAACTCGCGGAAGTTTTCAATATCTAAAGTAACAGCATTTTTAAAATGACCGACATTGTGCTCGTAATTTGAACGTACATCCAAAACAACAACATCCTCCTGATCTTTCATCGCCAAGAAATCCTTGGGTTCGAGGTGAACACCTGTTTGACGGTTGGGGTCAATTTCTTTCGGATCACGCAACCCAGAGTGAACAATCTCGGCTTTATATCGGCAGTGCATTTTAATGAATGACGGTTCTTCGACATCGTCAATTTTAAATTCTGTTTTGTTAAAACGTCCATCCGCATAGATTGCATCCATGTAGCTTTTACACGCTTCAATAGTGCCGGAAACAGTTCCATTAAGACCCTCATCAGCGACAATGATACGACCGACTAGGCCCAGTGATTTACAAAATTCTAAGTGATCTGATGCAAATTTTTCGGCATCCTCGATAGGGCTGTAGCAATAGTACAGCAAAGTTTGATATTGTGTCATGATATTCATTGATACCGCTGCAAACGGCGTTTAATGCTAAAAATAAATTCTTTGCAAAGCTACGAAAAATAATAAATGGAATAAAATGACCCTCGTCACCTTTTCTTCAAAGGTTCGAGAAGATACTCCAGACCGTTGAGTTTTATTTCGTAGAGTGTCGCTAACTGCTGACCTAGTTTTCCCTTCGGAAAACCTTTTTGGTTGTACCAGACCAAATATGGCTCAGGAAGATTACATAAGGTGTAGCCTTGGTATTTGCCAAACGGCATCTTGACTGTAACAAGCTCGGTTAAAATTTCAGGATTTAACATTAGTCTTGAGGTTTTCCATAATTAAGACGGTGCCATATGGCTTTTAGTGCAATAATCCCATGGTTGAATAGATTAGGAATAGCCCCATAGTAGTGTTTGAAAATAGCAAAACGCTCTTTCAAAGATTCCTTATGTTTTTGCTTTGACATTCCACCAACAAGATAGCGGGCCACATATTGCTGTGCATTAACGGATTTTTTTGACTTTTTGGCACAGCGAATAACCCAGTCAATATCGGCGCATAATTTATAATTGAGATCGTATGACTCGGCTATGTCACGCTTGATATAGATGGCCTGATGGCATATATTCATACCATAGCGAAAGCTTTTCCAGTTAAAATAAGCTGGGACTTTATGTCTCCGTTCACCAACAATATTTCGATGTTCGTCTACAAGTATAGTTTCGCCATAAAGAATATCGGCGTTGTCACTCAGTTTAGCAAGGTTCTCAATGCTGTTGAGATCATATATTTCATCACCGGAATTTAGAAAAAGAACATAATCACCTGTTGCTAGGGCCAACCCTTTATTCATCGCATCATAGATGCCCTTATCTTTCTCGGATAACACGACAGAGATCTGATTGCTATATTTTTGGATGACATCTAATGTACCATCGGTTGATTGTCCGTCTATCACAATATACTCTATATTGTCATAGCTTTGATTAACAACAGATTTAAGGGTGTATTCTATGTCACGAAGATTGTTGTAAACGACAGTTATAATCGAGAATTTAGGATGAGCAGACATGTTTCTTTATGTATTGAATGTGTTTATTTTCTTTTTAAAGAATCGGATGGCACGGTTGAACAATGATCCTTTGCGATGTGCATAAAAATGCTTGATAGCTTCGTAAGCTTGTTTGTTTTCTGAAATTTCCGTTGGAAAATACGCTACAGGATGTTCAGCTAGTGCAACCTGATAAGTTGATTCAGAAGCTGTATGTGTGCCCGAACCGTCGTTCCCAATATTCTGGGTCATCGAATTCCTAGGATACAAAACTAATCCATTTTTTCTGAATATGGAAGCATACCAGCGTATCGCCCAAGAGTTGATCTTTCCCGCCTTCAATTCCCGTACTTGTTTCCAAAAGTTTTCTTTACCCTCTATACTAAATTGATGGATCTGCGCTGCTGTAAAATCCGATACAATTTCATCAATGTTTGGGTTGAAATATTTCCAGGCGCGATCCCAGGTTGCCCAACCCCAACTGTTTGCCACTCGGAAAAAGAACGTCTCTGGCAGCTTATTTAAATCCTTTACCGGATAACTGTAGCCACTGATTTCCATGACCTGTTCTTGATCTTTATACCGCTCCAATGCTTTGTTAAAATAATCCAGGGCAAAAACTGAAGTTTCTAGATCGTCTTCTAAGACAATAATCTTTCCATGCGTATTGACCACTTTCGTAACACCGTCAATTACATTCGCTGCCAGACCCCAATTTTCTTTTCGTTCTACGATAATCACCTCTTTAAATTTCCAGGCCCTATTGATAATTTTTCGCACTTCATCAACTGCTTGAACAGACTTTTCATTTTTTGCAGCATCCGAATAGATGTAAAGTATAGTTTGGCCTGCCTGTTTATTTTTTTCTAATGCTGTAAGCGTTCTTATCGTATGATCAGGACGATTATAGACAAAAAGTATGACTGGAGCAATACTGTTCATGTGTCAAAAGATTGTGTTGAATGCTTTCTTGTTGGCCTGACGAGTCCGATAAACAGCACTCGTTTTTCCAAGTAATCTAAAAACAATAGTTAAATAGCTCTTTGCTTCAAAAAGATCTCCTTTAAAAAATGAAGATGCCATTTTCTTTAGGCTTGCCAATACCGCCATCGAAAAAGCTTTTACAAAAGTATAATTGATATTGCAATATTCAGTCAGATGATAGACAAATTCGCTTTTCATAAAAGCTTTGCGGTCTGTTTTGCGTTGCTGCCTATCGTGATAAGCCTTGGCTTCTTCAGCCAGAACAATGTTTAATCCGTAGTAATTGATGCGGTTGGCATAATCCTTATCTTCCCCATAATGAAAAAAGATCGGTGCGAAACCACCGACTTTTCTGATAACTGTGTTGGGGATCAACCAAAAGGCGGCATTGACAAAAGGACAGATCCGATAGGAATTTTTGGTGATGGCATCTTTTGTGTACTCAGCAAAGCCATGGTCCAGTGTGGTTTCTGTACCGTCGTAGTGAATCGGTGAAATAATGCCGATATTGTCTGTATTTACCTTGATTAAATTGGCGAGACAGTTCCGATCCACCCAGGCATCCTGGTTGACCAAAAATGCATAATCATATTCTTCCTTCAAAACAATGTCAAGTCCGATGTTGTTGGCCTTTCCAAAACCCAGATTTTCGGAACTTTCTATTAGTCTTATTGTCGGATACGTTTCTTTTATGATCTGTGTGGTATTGTCTACCGAATTGTTGTCGACAACTAAAATATCTGTAGGGTAGCTCGAATCCAATAGACTGGGTAAGCACTTGTGGATCCAAGGCTCAAAATTATAAGAGACGATTATGGTGAGAATCCTGGCCATCTATTTTTTTCGGATAACTGTTAGGAAATAGTGGAATAATTCCAACAAAATGCTGGGTTTAAAGATTCTATTGACAATGATATATGCACATACGGCCACTCCAATTGTGCTTGCAAACCTAAGATAGAGATTGGCGATAGCTGCGGTGGCATAATGAGCTGTAATACAACTGGCAGCTGCCAATAATGCATAAGCAAAAATATCTGCCAGAAGATAACGAAATGAATAACTCATATAAGGTTTAGCAGAAGCATACCATACGAATATCCAGAGCGCATTTAATGCTGAGGTTAATCCAATGAGCAATTCAAGACCTAATGATTTGCCGAAGAACAGAATAGCGATTTGGAGCAGACCAAACACGATGATATTCCGCATATAAACTTGAGGTTTTCCCTTGCTAATGATGAGGTTAGAAAAAACGTTGCTAACAGAATCAAATGCCGCTCCAATACAAAATATTTGAAGAAATATGGCACTTTGCGCCCATTTGTCGGTGATTGCAATCGAAATGAAATCCTGTGCTACAGTGGTTAAACCCAATAACATGGGAAATGCCAAAAAAGCAGTAAAAGAAATCAGTTTGCGAAACACCCTTACTTGCCTGTCTTTATCATCTTCTATCTCCTTTAAAATGGGCTGGGTCACATTATTGACCATATTGGTTAATATATTCTGGGCCATGATGCTCCAGCGGTTTGGATTAACCGTGTAACCTAATTCTTCTGCAGTATAATGGCGTCCTAAGATTGCCGCATAGATATTTTTATTCAGGTTGATAAAGATGTTGGTAACCAGTATTTTACTGCTAAATCCTAAAATGTCACGAATGGGGCGGAAATCGAATTGAAAAGTTGGCCTAAATTTGGAAAAATACCAGAATCCGAGCATATTAAAGCCACTGTAGGATACAATTTGAATAGCGTATGCCCAATAAGCATAATCTTTATAAGCAAGATAAACCCCGACCAAATTGGATACAATAAGTGCAAAAGTGCCCGTAATAACGCGTTCTTTTATTTTTAGATTTCTGAAGAGGTAGGCGTTATGGGCGATACCAAAACTTCCTAGCCAAAAGGACAAGAAGGTAAACCTGCTTAGTTCTATAAGTACTGGTTGATTATAATATAGAGCGATAAGAGGAGCTGCGAAAAATAAGACGATATAGATGAATGTTCCAATCCCGACGCTTGTCCAGAAAACAGCGTTATAATCCTTATGTTCAACCTGCTTTTTATTCACGATACCGTAAACAAACCCACTTTCTTGAAAGGCAGAAGCTAGAACGGAAAAGATAGTGATCATCGCTACTAAACCGTAATCTTCCGCTGTTAGTTTACGGTTTAGAAGGATGCCGAAGCCGAAGCCCAAAAACTGCTGGATGATACTGGCCATACCACCCCATAGCAGTCCTTTTGTTGTTTTTGATTTTAAAGAGTCATTTTTCGTTTGCGATGACATGCTAAATTAAATGAGCGGCAATATTAAAGTATTGCAATTGTATTCGCAAATTCTTTTAGGGAAACATCAGTTGGATTGACATCGGTAATCAAATAGGAAATATCACGTAACGGAACTACTTTCATTTTTTGAACTGAATTAAGTTTTTCCGCAATGCTCAGAATAGCTACCTTTTTCGAGCATTTAATCATAGCGCGTTTGATTTGTACGACCTCCCAGTCCGAGTCAGTAACCCCGTCTTCTACGGAAAGAGAATTTGTTCCCAACAAACAAAGATCGACTTTAAGATCGGCCAATTCATTGGCCACTTGAGCTCCAGAAACAATGTTTGTGTTGCGTGAAAGCTTTCCGCCGACCAAAATGACTTCCAGATTTGGTTTTTCTGCCAGTTCTAATGCAACTAACGGGCTTATAGTGAAAAATGTACACTGAAGGTGATCAGGTATTGTTCTTGCCAATTCGATTAATGTTGTCCCGCCGCCGACTAAGACTGTCATGCCATTTGAGATTAATGTGCTTGCTTTCTTAGCAATTTCTTTTTTTGCTTCCTTGGCATACACATTCCCATCCTGGAAGGGAAATTGAAAAGATTTGGATAATGCTCCACCATAGACTTTTAAAACTTTACCGTTCTCTGCAAGTTCGTTTAAGTCTCGTCTAATTGTATCCTCAGATACATTGAGCTGGACACTTAGATCTGAAGATAAAACTTTGTTATGTAGGTTAATCTGATGTATAATGAATGCTTGTCTTTCTTCCTTTAACATTGGTCTGTGGTTTTTAATCGGAATTTAAAAATTAATTGAAAAAATCACTCTAAATGTAGTGAAAATTATTCTTCCTTTTTGTCAATTTTTGTTAAGCCAGCTTTGAACCTTGGTTTGAAGCCCGTGGGTTTACTGGTTGCAGTTTGCTGTTCGTCAATGCTATGGTTTTCGGGCGCTATTGCCGGAGTTTGCTGTGTGTCTGAATCTTCGTTTTTTTGTTCCGCATTTACGACTTCTTCTGATTTGACTGCGGCTTTCGGTGCGGCCTGCGGCGCTTGTTCGGAAGTTTCTATTTTCGTCACACCTGCTTTAAACCGCGGTTTGAATCCTGTTGGTTTGTTGGCAACAGGTTCTTGGGTATCTGAATTGTTATTTTCTGGTTCAGCGTTTATAGTTGTTTCTGAACTGATTTTATCTATTGATGCGGCCTGCGGCGCTTGTTCGGAAGTTTCTATTTTCGTCACGCCTGCTTTAAACCGTGGTTTGAAGCCTGTAGGCTTGTTGGCAACAGGTTCTTGGGTATCCGGATTGTTATTTTCTGGTTCAGCGTTTATAGTTGATTCTGAACTGATTTTATCTATTGGTGCGGCCTGCGGCGCTTGTTCGGAAGTTTCTGTTTTCGTCACCCCCGCTTTAAACCTCGGCTTAAAGCCTGTCGGTTTTGGTGCCGATGGAGTAGCTTTGTCAGTTGTTTCTTCGGATGCAGGAGTAGTTGCTGCTGCGTCAGGAGCTTTAGTGACTCCGGCTTTAAACCTCGGCTTAAATCCTGTTGGTTTTGGCGCTGATGGAGTAGCTTTGTCAGTTGTTTCTTCGGATGCAGGTGTAGTTGCTGCTGTGTCAGGAGCTTTAGTGACTCCGGCTTTAAACCTAGGTTTGAATCCTGTTGGTTTTGGCGCCGATGGAGTAGTTTCGTCAGTTGCAGGAGTAGTTGCTGCTGCGTCAGGAGCTTTAGTGACTCCGGCTTTGAATCTCGGCTTAAATCCTGTTGGAGCAGAGGCGGTCTCAGTTTTAGCAGAATCTGGTGCTTCGGTGGTTTTAGCCTCATCAACTGCTGGTGTAATTGTAGCTTTGAATCGAGGTTTGAAGCCCGCGGGTTTTATCGCCTTCGAACCAGAAGTCTCCGTTGGAGTATCAGCCACGGCCTGTTTTACTGCAGGTTTTGCGGCTGGAGTTTCTTCCTCTTTCAGATGGAAGCTTTTTCGAAGCTTATTGAACCAGAACTTCTTGCTGTGGTCAAAGCTTTTTTCTCCCATCGCAGAATAATGTGCTTTGAACTCCTCAAATAAGGGTTTATCTGCAGCTTGTAAAGCTTTTAAATCAATTTTCTTTTTTATGAAAAATTCTTCAAAAGTCATTCTGATACGAGTTTGATTTAGTCTATTACAAATGTAGTAATTTTTCTGACGGAGCTAGACGGTGTTTTAAACAAAAAAGAGCGACGAGCGCTCTTTTTTGTTATTTGACAGATTCCTTAACTATGCCATATTATGGTAAACAGCTTGAACATCATCATCTTCTTCGATTTTATCAATCATCTTTAAGACATCTGCTGCTTGTTCTTCGGTAATATCTGAATGCGATAAGGCGATGCGTTCCAATTTCGCAGATTTCACCTCAATTCCTTTCTCTTCCAGTAATTTTTGCATATTACCAAAGTCTTCAAAAGAAGTTTGAACGACAGCAACATCATTGCCCTCTTCATCAGATTCCACGTATAATTCTTCTAAGCCTCCATCGATCAACTCTAATTCCAACTCTTCTAAGTCCAGTTCTTCTGTTGCAGCAAAACGGAAAATGGATTTGCGGTTGAAAATAAAATCCAGTGATCCTGTTTTTCCTAGTGAACCACCTGCTTTCGTAAAATAGCTGCGGATGTTTCCTACGGTGCGGTTGGTGTTATCTGTCGCAGTTTCAATTAAAACAGGTACACCATGAGGGCCATAGCCTTCGTATACATATTCTTCATAACCCTTGGAATCTTTCTCTGAAGCACGTTTGATTGCAGCTTCAATACGATCCTTGGGCATATTAACGGCCTTGGCATTGTGTATTGCTGTACGAAGTCTCGAGTTGGTTTCGGGATGAGGGCCGCTTTCTTTAACCGCCATAGCGATTTCTTTACCTAAACGTGTAAATTGAACGGCCATTTTGGCCCAGCGTTTGAATTTCCGCTCTTTTCTGAATTCGAAAGCTCTTCCCATTGTTATATTTTGTTTTTAAGATTTTCAATCATGTCGACCGTCATCTTTTGGATGTCAAATTCTGGCGTCCAATTCCAGTCTTTTCTTGCATAGGAGTCATCTAGACTAGCAGGCCATGAATCGGCAATCTGTTGTCTCGGATCGTTCTCTACGTAAGAGATTGCAAAATTAGGAAGAATTTTTTTAATTTCTTGTGCAAGTTCTTTTGGAGTAAATGTGATACCTCCAAGATTATAACTGTGGCGAATGCTTAGTCTTTCTTTTGGTGCATCCATTAATTCGAGTGTGCCCCGAATGGCGTCCTCCATGTACAACATCGGTAATGCTGTGTTTTCAGATAGGAAGCAAGCATAGGAACCGGTTTTTAATGCTTCATAAAAAATGTCTACTGCATAATCCGTTGTACCGCCCCCTGGTTCAGTTTTCCAAGAAATGATGCCGGGATAACGGAGGCTGCGAATATCAAGACCACGGTGTTCTTGATACCATTCTATGAGGCGCTCGCCTGCAAGTTTGCTGATTCCATAAATTGTGTTTGGATCCATTACACAATATTGTTCGGTATTATTTTTGGGAGAATGTGGTCCGAAAACGGCAATTGAGCTTGGCCAAAATATCTTCGAAACTTTATAGCTCACAGCTAAATCAAGAACATTTAATAAGCCATTCATATTCAATTCCCAAGCTTTTTCAGGATACTTTTCTCCTGTAGCCGAAAGCATAGCCGCTAGTAGGTATACTTGAGTAGGTTTATATTGTTGAAATAATTTCTCAAGTCCATTTTTGTCAAGAACATTAGCGATTTCGAAATTTTCGTCAGGGCTTTTAATCTGTGGTTCTCTAATGTCAGTGGTTACAACATTCTCTGCACCAAACTTTTTGCGCAATGCGATAGCTAATTCTGTGCCGATCTGGCCATTTGCACCAATGATAATAATGCTTTCTTTCATTTGTAAGTTTAATTTATGAAGCTACTACTTTTACCATCTTGAGTGTCCATGCTCAACAGTATAAAGGAATCGCTCCGCTCATTTGTTCCCATCGATTAGGACAGGATCTAGCCTGACATAATTTACGTTTCATCGTGTAATGAAAATGAAATTTCAACCATGGCGGTTTATGATGCAAATATAAAGGCTTTTCAGTATCTATCAACTGTGGGATGTTGGATGATGTGTGTAAAAAACGTTAATTTATAGACTCTTGGGGCTGTTTTTATGAGATTTTAAACTGTTTCAATCGTTTGTTCTTTTTTTTTGAATAAGCAGCGAAAATTTTTACTTTTTTTGAATTGCTTTAATATTAAATTTTATCGGCTGGTACGTGATGTAGAGATCGTTCTTCGGCAATTAGCGCCAATAAACTCTAAATGTTGTGACATTTTTAGTAGAGGGACTAATATTTTGTTATTTTAATAGTGAAATTGCTGAATATTTTTTAAATTTGAAGAATTCATTCTTCGAGAATCAACTAAAACAAAATCAAATAACAAATTTTATATACACAATTTAAACACAGACAAAAATGAAAGTGGCAGTAGTCGGCGCAACAGGCCTTGTAGGTACTGAAATGCTAACCGTGTTGGCGGCGCGAAATTTCCCAGTAACAGAATTAATTCCAGTAGCTTCAGAGCGTAGCAAGGGTAAGGAAATTGAATTCAAGGGAAAGAAGTATAAGGTGGTGACTCCATCTGAGGCTATTGCTTTAAAACCTGATGTTGCTTTGTTTTCCGCTGGCGGTGATACATCGAAAGAATTTGCTCCTAAATTTGCTGAAGCTGGAATTACGGTGATCGACAATTCTTCGGCTTGGCGTATGGATCCTACAAAAAAACTGGTAGTTCCGGAAGTAAACGGTGATGTGTTATCTGCTGACGACAAGATTATTGCAAATCCAAACTGTTCGACGATACAAATGGTAGTGGCGTTGAAGCCATTACACGATAAATATAAAATTAAGCGTGTGGTAGTTTCGACTTACCAATCTGTGACAGGTACGGGCGTAAAAGCCGTCAACCAATTAATGGATGAGCGTGCCGGAAAAGATGGTGAGAAAGCTTATCCTTATCAGATTGATCTCAATGTAATCCCTCATATTGATGTTTTCCAAGAAAACGGCTATACAAAAGAGGAGATGAAAATGATTCTTGAAACAAATAAAATCATGCGTGATGATTCTATTAAAGTCACTGCAACGACAGTGCGCATTCCTGTAATGGGTGGACACTCTGAGTCGTTGAATATCGAATTTGAAAATGACTTTGATTTGAATGATGTACGTGCAGCTTTAGCGGCACAAAGCGGTTGTATCGTTGTTGACGATCCATCTTCACTGCAATATCCGATGCCGAAAGATGCACATGGTAGAGATGAAGTATTTGTAGGACGTATCCGTCGCGATGAATCTCAACCAAATACCCTTAACATGTGGGTAGTAGCGGATAACTTACGTAAAGGTGCTGCAACCAACGCCGTTCAAGTAGCCGAGTTATTAGCTGAAAAAGGATTGATCTAACTCAAGTAGATTCCATAATAAATATGGAGCCCTCATGATAACGTTCATGGGGGCTCTTTTTTATAAGCGATTAATAATTTAGGGCACTTACTGGTTGACTCTGAATCGTGTCCTAAAAGATTACGGCATCAATGTGCTGGGCTTGATAGAAAACTCAATCTTATCATTTAATGGGGAGTATGCTTCTTTACTTTGCTCTTCGAGTCGATCCGGAAACAAGATCCCGAAGAGATGATCGGTTTCGTGTTGAAAAATAACAGCAGTAAAGCCTTCGATATTTTCTTCGATCACTTTCCCTTCTTTATTGATGTATTGCAAGCGGATCGCGTAACTCCTCAATACGTCTTCTTTACGGTTAGGAATAGACAGGCAACCTTCGGCACCCGTACGTTTTAATTTGGAGCGCCATAGAATTTTAGGATTGATATAGAACTCAAAAGGTTGATCTGATTTGTCAAATCGCTGTACCCAGATTAGATTTTTATTTATACCGATTTGTGGCGCAGCGATGCCTACACCCGGGTGATTGGGATCACGTACCGTCGCAAACATTCTTTTGGAAAGTGATTCAATCAATGGGTCGTTGTATTTGACATCAGTGCTTGTCGCTTTTAAAACTTTCAGATCTTTTTCGTCCGTTGTCTGCAATACACGAAGAATTGCATTTTCACCTCCAGATGAAATGATTTCCTTGTCGGCAGCACTGAATTCCTGGCCTGCATTAAGATTGACCGGCCTTTCGTTTTTTGACTTATGAAATGCTTTTTCTCCTGCCATAATTTTTGTTTCTAAATTGTTTTCAACTGGGGGAACCGGACAACGGTAACCGTTACTATAAGCGCAATAGGGGTTATATGCTTTATTAAAATCTATCTCAACGTTGTCCCCTTTTATATCGTCTGTGGATAGATCAATATATCGGCCACCACTATAACTTTCCTGGCCATTTGTTAAATCTAGAAATGGCAAAAATAAATGCTTTTTGTATGCAGGGTTTTGAAATAATGCGACGCTTTGGTAGACATTCAGTACACGTTTTTTACCTTGAAGGATAAATGTTATGATTCCGTATCTTTTGTATTCATTGCTTGTGCCGTCGTAGGTCGGCATCCGAAAAACTGGTTCATCAAACAGAACATCAATTTTGCCCTTTACTTTGTAGCTGACGTCTACAGGAAAGTAATCCAAAAATGCCACTTGATCTGATTTCAATGGGCCATATTGTTCTTTCGCCAATTCAGCGGCTTTTTCTTCACGAAGAGTGGTAATGTATTGCTCGTATTTAGTTTGTGCATGCGTATTCAAGCATAAGGCCAACAGGAAACTGGCTACAAGTGTTCTTTTCATTTGTTTAAATATCTTTCTGTCCGATTTTTATGATTTAATACTGTGCCACTTCTTGCCAACATTAGAATTTGGCAAAGCGTAAAGGAAGAGATTATAGTTTCAAAAATCAATATCTTTTGTCGTAGCAAAATCGACAATCAAAGTTATTACTTGATTTCGATTATTCAAAACGTTGTTTTTCATTGTTTAACACCATTGTGCCCAATCTTAATGAGTTGAATTTGACGTATTCAACCATCCATTTCCATGCAATAGCTGTGTTCATTTGCCCGGTGAGTCAATTTCGCTCTCAAGATCAATGTCTTCAAGCTTAAAATCGTCATTGGGATTTGATGAGGTATATAATGATATAGTAAAGATCTGTATGCTCCTAAATTACCTTAGGATTTGTATAGCTATAAGTTAGATTTTAGTTAGGGTTTACTTAGGTCTTACCTATACTATACCTAAACTAACCCTAACTAAACCCTAAACTAAACCTAAGTAAACATGGAACTAAATAGGACACAAAAGAACGTTATTTTAGTGTAAGTAATTTAATCCTATTTTGTTAACGTATAAATGGAACTTCATGCATATATCTCCCAATACTCATATCTAAATTGTACTTTTGTAAAAAAACATATCCATGAGACTGATGGCATTTGATTACGGTACAAAACGAATAGGGGTTGCAGTGACCGATCCAATGCAAATTATTGCGACGGCATTGAAGACTGTACATCCGGAGGATATCTGGACATTTCTAGCAGCGTATTTACAGACAGAGCAGGTAGAAACTTTTGTTGTCGGCAAGCCGCGTCAGTTGGATGGTACCGACTCTGAATCCGCACAGCATGTTGTCGGTTTTATTCGAAAACTGAAAAAGACTTATCCAGCCATTGCTGTCGCTGAAATAGATGAGCGTTTTACTTCTAAAATGGCTTCTGCGGCGATCGCGCAAAGTGGGAAAAAAAAGAAGGACCGTCAACAGAAAGGGTTGATTGATACCGTGTCTGCAACAATCATTTTGCAAAGCTACATGGATAGCCGCAATTTTTAGATACAAAACGACTAATACGTCAAACAAGAATGAATAAAAAATAGAAGGATGAAGAGCATATTATTTTTTACCGAGGATACGGATTTCAAATTAAAAGAAAAGGGAAAGATTCGCCAATGGATTGCTGATGCCATCAAAGGAGAAGGATTTAAACGTGTTGGCGAATTGAGCTTTATCCTTTGCTCGGATGCTTACTTGCTTGAAATCAATAAGCAATATTTAAATCACGACACCTATACTGATATCGTTACTTTTGATTCTTCCGAATATGATGACACCATCGCCGGCGATATTTTTATTAGTGTGGAGCGTATTCAGGAGAATGCTGAAAAGTTTAAAGTTGATGTGCGTGACGAGCTTCATCGGGTTATTATTCATGGTGTCATGCACCTGTGCGGTTATCCCGATAAAAAACCGGCAGATAAAGCCAAGATGACCGCCAAAGAGGATGAGTATCTTGGTAAAAGAAACTTTTAAAGATTCCTACGCGGCTTTTTAAACTGCGACTACTGGTATGAGAACGGAATTGAACGCTGGAGCTTGTCGAGAGAGTGGAGGGCAAAACATAAAAAAAGGTCTTTACAAATTTTGTAAAGACCTTTTTTTATGTTGTTCTAAAGATTAAAATCTTTCAAATTGCGAGAAGAAGAAGTTACCCTCGATAGCAGCATTATCATCTGAATCAGATCCATGAATAGCGTTTGCATCGATTGATTTTGCATATTTATTACGGATTGTGCCTTCAGCCGCGTCAGCAGGGTTAGTTGCACCGATCAGTGTACGGAAATCTTCAACAGCATTGTCTTTTTCCAAGATGGCAGCAACGATAGGACCTGAGGTCATAAATTCCACCAATTCACCATAAAAAGGACGCTCTTTGTGTACTGCGTAAAATGCACCAGCTGTCTCTTTAGAAAGTTGAATGTATTTCATTGCGATGATTTTAAAACCACCAGCAATGATATCGTTTAAGATTGCACCGATGTGACCGTTCGCTACAGCGTCAGGTTTGATCATCGTAAAAGTTCTGTTAGTTGCCATTATTTTAATTTTTATGCAAAATTAGATAAATTGCATTTCATATGCAATATCCTTACGATTCATATACACACAATTCTTGATAAACTTAATAGGTTCTTACGGGTGAAATGTTTGTGTGTCACTTCCGATCGCTATTGATGTTGAGATAAATGTTTCTTTCTGATCCGTTACACTTGTCTTTTTTGTGCAGACGGTAACAAGCTTTACATTATATCGATTGTAGAAAAGTAAAAGAACAATTGATCTAAGTTCAATATGAATATGTAACTTTGTGATATTATGGCATTAAATCTAACAGTAGACATCGATAAGGATTCAGGCTTTTGCTTTGGAGTAGTATACGCTATTGATATGGCGGAAGAGATCTTGGAAGAAGATGGTTATCTTTATTGTTTGGGTGATATTGTTCATAATGATGAGGAAGTTGCTCGATTAAAAGCAAAAGGTTTACGAATTATAGACCATGCTGCTCTGCCCACTTTGAGCAATGAAAAGGTATTGATCCGTGCCCACGGTGAAGCGCCAGATACCTATCGTATTGCTTTGCAAAATAATATTACGTTGATAGATGCATCTTGTCCAGTAGTCCTTAAATTGCAGAACCGTATAAAGACGTCCTTCGATCAAAAGGAGAAGATTTTGATTTTCGGTAAGCATGGACATGCTGAAGTGATTGGTTTGCAGGGGCAGACGAATAATGAAGCCTTGGTTTTTCAGGATATTTCTGAGCTGGATCAAGTCGCGTTGCCATCTTCATTTACGCTATATAGCCAGACAACAAAAAGTGTGGATAAATTTTATGCGATCAAAGACGAGCTTATCAAGCGTGGTTATGAAGTGAAGGCAAATGACACTATTTGTCGCCAGGTCTCCAATCGATATGAAGATCTGGGTGCTTTTGCGAAACAATATGACAAAATCGTTTTTGTGTCAGGCAAAAAATCGTCCAATGGAAAAGTGCTGTTTGAAGTCTGTCAAAACGCAAATCCAGCTAGTTATTTTATTTCTGATCCAGCCGAATTGGATGCATCGGTCTTCGCTGAGAACGATCGTATTGGTATTTGTGGTGCCACATCAACGCCAATGTGGTTGATGAAAGATGTAAAGGCAACTTTAGAAGCCTTATAAGGGCAATTACCCGTCACAGATATTTCATAATTCCAAGGTTTAGATCCCGGGTGTGTTCTTGGTGTATTCTTTTTGTGTAGCTTTGTAAGCTATGAGCAATAAAGGCAAAAAAGGTATTCTTTTGGTACAATTGGGTACACCTGATAGTCCCACTACTCCTGATGTTAGAAGATATTTAACGGAATTTCTAATGGATTCGCGTGTAATTGATATTCCTTACGTCCAACGAACCTTGTTGGTAAAAGGAATTATAGCACTGACACGTGCTCCGAAATCCGCAAAGGTATACAAATCAATCTGGGATAAAGAAACTGGATCACCTTTGATGCATTATAGTATCTTGCAGCGTGACCTGCTTCAGAAAGCGTTGGGAGATGAGTACCATGTGGAACTGGCGATGCGCTACCAGAATCCATCGATTGAGTCTGCTTTGAAAAATATGGAAGGTCTATTGTTGGAATCTATTCGGGTCATCCCTTTATTCCCTCAATATGCCTCAGCAACATCGGGATCAGTGATAGACCGTGTTATGGAATTGATTCGCAAATGGAATTATTTGCCAGAAATCAGTTTTGTGAGCAATTTTTGTACGAATGATTTAATGGTAGAGACCTACGCAGATCATGCCCGCAGGCATGATTTAGAAAGTTTTGATCATTTTGTTTTTAGTTATCATGGCCTTCCTGTGCGGCAACTTGGAAAAGTTGATCCTACAGGTCAGCTAAAATGTCCCGAATCAGGCTGCGAGTCCTGTAAAGCGACAGTTAATTCATACTGCTATCTTTCTCAATGTTATGCAACAACACGTGCTATTGCTACCAAACTAGGTTTAAGAAAGGAGCAATATTCGCAGTGCTTTCAATCCCGTTTGGGTAAAGAACCCTGGATACAGCCTTATACTTCCGATTTATTGCAAGATCTTGCCGCCAAAGGATGTAAGAAATTATTAATTTTCAGTCCTGCCTTTGTGGCGGATTGTATCGAGACCATTGATGAAATTGGCGTGGAATATGCTAATGAATTTAAGCAGTTGGGCGGAGAAGAAGTGTGTTTGGTAGAAAGTCTTAATGATGATCCCAAATGGATTGAATCTTTAAAACAAATGGCACTCAATGCCAAAAATTAAAACAAGTAAAAGATGTTGTTAATAAACGCGTGTGTATTACTCCTATTAGATTTTTATATTTTCTTTGCGCTCCGTGCAACGAAGATTAAGTTCCCCAAAACAAAAGTATTTTCGATCTTGTGGTGGTCTTATTCTGCTTTGCTTCTATTAGGTGTCTTTATCTCCGCAAAATATAGTATTCCTTTAATCGTAAGGTCGGTGATCTTGGTGGCCTTTTTTCTAACGGCGGCATCCAAGATATTTTTCTTTTTGATTTTGTTAATTGATGATATCCGACGTGGTGGTGTATGGGTAAAACGTCTTTTTGCAAGGAAGAAATCAGTCGAGGATTTGGTCGAAGATGCCGGAGACCCTTTACCAGAAAATCCAGTCAAAGGAATTAGCCGATCGGAGTTTTTGACCAAAGCAGGTATTCTAGTTGGCGCCTCGCCCTTGATACCGCTGAGCTGGGGTATTATTTCAGGAGCTTACGATTATCGTGTCAGAAGAGTTCCTTTGTATTTGCCTAATTTGCCCAAGGCATTTCACGGTATGACGATAGCGCAGATATCGGATGTGCACTCTGGATCTTTTTACAATAAGAAAGCTGTCAACGGAGGGATTGATATGCTATTGAAAGAAAAGGCTGATGTGACGTTTTTTACTGGTGATATTGTGAATGCACAAGCTTCCGAAATGCGCGGTTATCAAGATATTTTTGCACGTGTAAAATCTGATTTAGGCGTATTTTCTACACTGGGTAACCATGATTATGGCGACTATTATTATGGTAAAGAAGATTCTCCTGCAAAGCGCAAGAACCTCCAGGATGTGATCGATGTTCATAAAATCATGGGCTGGGATCTTTTAATGGATGAAAATCGTAAAATTAAAGTAGATGGGGAAGAACTTTGTATCGTAGGCGTTCAAAATTGGGGTACAGGCCGTTTTCCAAAGCATGGTGACATTCAGAAAGCTTTAATGGGCACCGAAGAACAGCCTGTTAAGTTATTGTTGTCGCATGATCCTTCTCATTGGCGCGCTCAGGTATTGGACACAGATGTGGATGTGATGTTTGCCGGTCATACGCATGGTATGCAATTTGGTGTCAGGTCTGAAATGTTGCAATGGAGCCCGGTACAATACATCTATAAAGAATGGGCGGGATTGTACCGTGCAAAACAGAACAAACGACTATATGTCAATGTTGGCTATGGCTTTTTAGGCTACCCGGGACGTGTTGGTATTCTTCCTGAAATTACCATATTCGAATTGTTAAAAGCGCAGGACCCGAAGTTTAAAGCATAAAAATCCCCTTTGACTTTTCAGTTAATATAGCTATAATTGTGTATTCTGTACACCAGTTATACATGACATGCAATCAACTTTAAACTTTGGGGACTCTCCCCACACACGCGTTAATATTCTTACCGGGGAAAAAGTACTTGTGTCTCCGCATCGTAGTAAAAGACCATGGCAAGGACAAGTGGAGGATCTTCCGGGAGATAATAGGCCTGAATATGATCCAAAATGTTACTTGTGTCCCACCAATCAACGGGCAGATGGCGATATTAATCCAGGTTATAAAGAAAGTTTTGTCTTCGTGAATGATTTTTCTGCTTTACTCCAAGATACAAGCCAGCAAGAATTTAATGAAGATGAATTATTTGTAGCCGAAACCGAAAGAGGAATCTGTAAAGTAATTGCATTCACGCCCCGCCACGATCTCACTCTGCCAGAAATGGATCAAGAGGCAATAAAAGCTGTGGTAGATCTTTGGCAAAAGGAATTTGTGGATCTCTCCAAGGTTGAATGGATCAAATACATTCAGATTTTTGAGAATAAAGGTGCAATTATGGGATGCAGTAACCCACATCCACATGGACAGATTTGGTCACAAAACCATTTGCCTGTAGAAATTCAAAAAGAATGTGTTCAGCAACAGACGTATTTCGATAAATATCAGCGCACCATCCTGTCAGATTATGTTAAAGCTGAACTAAGTAAGGAAGAACGAATTATCGACGAAAATGATTCATTTGTTTCCCTGGTTCCTTTTTGGGCGGCTTGGCCTTATGAGACGATGATCGTCAGCAAACGGGCTATTCAGAATATTGCTGGCTTTGACGATAAAGAAAAGGCCGATTTTGCGGCTATACTCAAGCTTTTGACGACACGTTACGACAATCTTTTCAAGACATCTTTCCCTTATTCCGCTGGAATGCATCAGGCTCCAGTGAATGGCGGCGACCATCCCGAGTGGCATTGGCATATGCACTTCTATCCACCATTGCTGCGTTCTGCAACGGTGAAAAAATTTATGGTCGGCTATGAGATGTTAGCAAACCCCCAACGTGATATTACACCAGAAGTTGCCGCTGAACAGTTGCGAAATTGTTCGACAATACATTATAAATCTAAACAAGATGATAACAAAGGATACAATAGTAAATAAATTTAAAGAGCACTATCAAGAAGAGCCGCTTGTGGTTTCTTCCCCTGGACGCATTAATATTATCGGCGAACATACCGATTACAATGATGGCTTTGTATTGCCTGCAGCGATTGATAAGGCAATTTATGTTGCTGTAAGTAAGCGATCGGATGATACGATCGTATTGTATGCAGAAGACTATCAGGAGCGGCACGAGGTGAAAATGGCAGAGATTGCTATTTCGGAAAAACATTGGCCAAACTACATCCTCGGAGTGGTCGATCAGTATCAGAAACGCGGGGCAGTATTAGGTGGATTTAATCTTTATATCGATGGTGATGTGCCGCTAGGAGCAGGCTTGTCATCTTCAGCGGCTGTTGAATGTGCGGTTACCTTGGCCCTCAGCGAATTGTTCAATCTGCAGGTAGAACGACTTGATATTCCCCAGATCGCGCAGAAAGCTGAACATACTTACGCTGGCGTGATGTGTGGTATCATGGACCAGTTTGCGTCTGCTTTTGGTAAAGAAAAAAATGTTATTAAGCTGGATTGCCGTACGTTAGGGTTTGAGTATGTTCCGCTTGATCTGAAAGGATATGAAGTTGTATTATTGAATACCAACGTAAAACATTCATTGGCTTCTACCGCTTATAATACACGCCGAGAGCAGTGCGAGCAGGCCTCTGCGTGGATACAGGAGAAATACCCTGAAGTCAAAAACTTACGTGACGTAACTGTCGAGATGCTGGATGAATTGGTGAAAGAAAAAGATGCCGATATTTACGCTAAAGCAAGCTTTGTTGTCCGTGAGAATGAGCGCGTCGAAAAGTCATGCGATGCACTACGTTCTGGCGATGTTGTTCAGTTGGGGCAATATATTTTCGAAAGTCACGAAGGTTTGAGCAAAGTATATGAAGTCAGTTGTGCGGAACTGGATTATTTAGTGGATTATGTCAAGCAGTTTCCCGAAGTGATCGGAGCCCGAATGATGGGCGGCGGCTTCGGCGGCTGTACGATCAATATCGTTAAAGAGGGAGTACTGCCTTCCATTTTGCCAACACTCGAAAAGGAGTACAAGCAGAAATTTGATAAAGAACTTTCGGTGATTCAGGTCAGGATTGCGGATGGTACTCGTGTACTGTGATTGGATAGTATTAAAGAGGGGGATAGCAAGTTCATGTTATCCCCTTTTTTTGTTCTCCGCGATAACGATCTAATGGATAGATCCTAGTTAATCTGGTCCAAGGCTTGTTTTAAGTCGGCGATTAAATCATCTATATGTTCGATCCCAACGGAGATGCGTAGCATTCCAAGTGTGATTCCCGAAGCTTCTTTCTGTTCCTTTGTATGATGACGTCCCCACATACTCGCAGGGTGTACAATTAGGGATTCAACACCACCTAAACTGGCGGCATTGATAAATATGTGCAAGCCATTGATGAGTTTCTGTGCATTTAAAAATGCCTCCTCCTCATCTTTACCATCGACATCGATGCAAAGCATGCCCGAAAAGCCTTTCATCTGTTGGGCTGCAAGCTCATGTTGTGGATGATTGGCTAATCCAGGGTAACTGACTTTTTTGATTTTTGGATGTTGATCCAAAAATTCGGCCAGCTTAAGCGCATTTGTATTGATCTGTTTGACCCGTAGACTTAGCGTTTTCAATCCACGTAACAATAACCAGGAGTCAAGCGGTGCAAGTGATGCCCCTAAAGCGACAGACCGTTTCCATACACGCGCAATATAGTCCCGCGTACCGCACACGATACCTGCAGTGAGATCGCTATGTCCACCCAAATATTTCGTAGCGCTATGGACAACGACATCAATTCCAAAATCTGTCGGTGTTTGGTTAATGGGGGAGGCAAAGGTATTATCGACCATGCTCTGAATCCCATGCTTTTTGGCGAGTTCTCCGATCGCTTTTAGATCCGTGATATAGAGGTTGGGATTGGACGGAGTCTCTATATATATCAGCTTGGTATTTGTCTGAATAGCTTTTTCAAAAGCTGAAATATCTGTTTGATCCACAGCAGTAACTGTAATGCCATAATCCGTTAAGAATTCCTTAAAGAAAATAGCCGTTCCGGAATAATGTGCATGTTGGGCGACAATATGATCTCCCGATTTAACGATGGCCAATATGGCCGTACTGATCGCTGCCATACCAGTTGCAAATACCAGTGCATCCTCTGTTTTTTCCAACTTCGCTAAGATGGTAGCCACTTGACTATTCGTTGGATTGCCATGGCGATGATAAAAATAAGGATGCTTTGGTTCGGTAGCGGCTTTAATATACTCCATTGGATCTGGGTCTGCAACGTAGGTTGATGTCTGATAGATTGGAGTGGTTACTGCAGATGTCTGGTTGAATTGCTGTCCTTCATGAACGAGGATCGTTTCAGTATTGCTTGTCATGCTAATGGTGTTTATTGATGCTTATGATGCCTTATTCCTCCATAACAAGATTGCTCAATAGCGAGAGTAAGTAAATTCCCATTTGTGTGGAAGTACTTTTGGTACTATTCGGAACGAATAAGGTGTTTCCTGCATACCAAATATAAATAAAATCTACAGATGGAGTAGATTTTATTTATACCTGGGGTATTTAAATATCTTATAACATTTCTCTCAAGAGGTTCAGTGCATATCCAATGGTATTCACATTGTTCAACGCCAAACGGAGCTGGCCTTTAACTTCTTTCAGGTTGCTAATCTCTGGATGGCTTTGTACAAAAGACAGTACGCGGCCGAATTGATCTGACTCAAAGTAGCTTGATTTAGGATTACTGACAAAGTAAGCTTTCAGCGTATGTTTTTTGTAAGCTATTTTTTCGAAGCCGATCGTTTTACCAAACCACTGCAGACGGAGTGTATTGAATAATTCAAACACTTCACGTGGAATAGGGCCAAAGCGATCTTCAAGCTCCTGCTCAAAGGCTGCCAATTGCTGCTCGTTTTCCAGTTTGGAGAGTTCGGTATACAGATTATATCGCTCCGTAATATTTGTCACATATTCGTCGGGAATCAATACCTCGAGGTCCGTGTCAATCTGTGTAAAAGACACATATTTTCGTTCTTTTTCATCGGCGAATACTTCCGAGAACTCGTCTTCTTTCAGCTCCTGAATGGCCTCGTCTAAGATTTTATGATACATTTCGAAACCGATTTCGGCAATAAAACCCGATTGTTCGCCTCCTAGGAGGTTTCCCGAACCGCGTATATCCAGATCGCGCATGGCAACATTAAATCCAGAGCCCAGTTCAGAAAATTCTTCTATCGCCGAAAGTCGTTTGTAAGCCTCCGGTGTTAAGGTTGACAATGGTGGACTGAGGAGATAACAAAATGCTTTCTTATTGGAACGACCAACCCGACCGCGCATTTGGTGTAGATCGCTCAGACCAAACATATGCGCGTGATTGATAATGATCGTATTGGCATTTGGAATATCAAGACCTGCCTCAATAATCGTTGTTGCGATCAAGACATCAAAATCATGGTTGATAAATTTGAGCATTACATCCTCAAGTTCATCGCCTTCAAGCTGGCCATGAGCCACACCGACCCGGGCTCCGGGGACCAGTTTACGGATTAAATTGCCCAGCTGCGGAAGATCCGCCACACGATTATGGATAAAGAATACCTGCCCACCTCGATCAAGTTCGTAGCTGACTGCCTCGCCGATCAATGTTTCATTGAAAACGTGCAGTTCTGTCTGTACAGGCTGCCGGTTGGGGGGAGGAGTGGAGATAATACTTAAATCGCGGGCACCCATCAATGAGAAGTGCAATGTCCTGGGAATTGGTGTTGCTGTCAGTGTTAGCGAATCTACATTCGCACGCATAACTTTCAATTTTTCCTTTACCGCAACGCCAAATTTCTGCTCTTCATCAATAATCATCAGGCCGAGGTCTTTGAACTTAACATCTTTGCTGACAAGACGATGGGTACCGATAATAATGTCTATTTTTCCTTCGGCAAGCCTTGCTAAGGTATCTTTAATCTGTTTGGTCGTTTTAAAACGGTTGATGTAGTCTATATTGCATGGAAGACCTTCTAGTCGCTCCGAAAATGTACGGAAATGCTGCAATGCAAGAATTGTCGTCGGTACGAGTACGGCAACCTGCTTACTGTCTGCTACAGCTTTGAAAGCCGCACGGATGGCAACTTCCGTTTTTCCAAATCCAACGTCCCCACAGATCAATCGGTCCATTGGATGTGGAGATTCCATATCTTTTTTTACATCGGCAGTAGCTTTCTCCTGATCGGGTGTATCCTCATAAATAAAGGAGGCCTCCAATTCATTCTGTAAGTAGCTGTCCGGTGAAAAAGCATTTCCGTGCTGTGCCTTTCTTTTGGCATAAAGCATGATTAGGTCACGCGCAATATCTTTTACCTTTTTCTTGGTCGTCTTCTTCAGTTTGTCCCAAGCATCGGTCCCGAGTTTGTTCATTTTGGGAACCGTACCCTCCTTACCGGAATATTTGGAAATACGGTTTAAAGAATTGATGTTCACATACAAAAGATCGTTATCTGCATAGATCAGACGGATCATTTCCTGGGATTTACCATTGACATCCACTTTTTCCAAACCTCCATATCGGCCGACACCGTGGTCAATATGGGTAATAAAATCGCCTGGTTTGAGATCCCGTAAATCCTTCAGTGTAATTGCCTGCGAACGTTCGTAAGCTTTCTTGCGTTTATATTTATAATAGCGGTCAAAAATTTGGTGATCTGTGTAGCAGGCCAACTTTAAACTGTCATCTCTGAAACCTTCGCGTAAAGCTTTATGAATCGGGATGAATGTTGCCGATTTGTCGAGATCTTCTAGAATGGTATAAATACGCTCAACCTGTTTCGTTGAATCTGAAAAGATAAGGTTTTGGATGCGTTGGTCTTCATTCTCCTTGAAATTATGGATTAAAAGATTAAAATCTTTATTGAAAGAGGGTTGCGGATGGATATCAAACTTGAATGTATTCTCCGCTTTATAAAAGAATTGTTTGCCGAATTCAATAATTGGGAACTCAAAAAACAGCGCATTGAGGTTTTTTTCGTCTGTAAATTCGTGGGCTGGATTATGCCATTCGGGGTTGTCTTTTTTCTGCTTATCGTTCAATCCTGCCCATAATTTTTCCGCCTTCTTTATGCCCTCTCTAACAATATCTAAGGTGAATTGAGCGTCTTTTATCCAGATCGTGGCGCCCTGATCAATATATTCTAGCAGCGAAATGTGCTGTGATGTCAAGAACTTGGCCTGAACGTTAGGAACAATGGTTACTTTGTGGATCTTTTTGACGGAAAGCTGCGACTCAATGTCAAATGTCCGTATGCTTTCAATATCGTCGCCAAAGAATTCAATACGGTAAGGAAGATCGTTCGAAAAAGAAAAGATATCGACGATGCCTCCTCGTATCGCGAACTGCCCAGGCTCATACACAAAGTCTACACGATCAAAATCATATTCAATCAAGAATTCATTGATGAAATCAATACTTAAAGCGGTATTCTCTGTTATCTCCAATGTATTCTTATCCAAATCACTTCGGTTGATTACTTTCTCCGCAATAGCTTCCGGATACGTAACCACCATTTTAGGCAATTCGGATGTGTGGTTAAGTGAACTTAACGTCTCTGCACGCTGTAATACGTTGGCAGAGTCGGTCTGTGTAAAATCAAATGCTTTTCGATAAGACGAAGGAAAAAAAAGGACCTGTTTATCCAGTAGGCTTTCCAGATCGCTTAAAAAATAAGATGCGTCTTCATGGGTCGGTAAGATAAACACCATTGGACGTTCCTGTAAGTTGTAAGAAGATACGGCTATAAATGCATCCGATGATCCAATAAGTCCTTTAAGCTGAATTTTCGGATTTTTGGATTGCATAGCCTTGGTTAGCGACTGGATGGATTCGCTTTGGCTGTATTTTTCTAATATTTCTTGAATTCCCACGAGCAAAAATTTCGAATAATTGCGAATTTAGCGAAATACTATTAAGTATTGGGTATGAAGTGCTAAATTTTTTGGTAAAAAAAATAGCAGACTTGCTCGTTATGAAAGGTGTGGCTTTTGTATGGACTGAAGTGTATAACCGATGACTCCGGGCGGACATTTATCTCGCTAGGTAAAAGGTATAGGCGAAAGCGAGTAAAACTAGCAATGTAGCTAGGTAAATTAATTTATATTGCTCGTAAGCAGTAACATGAAAGGATCCAATTTTAACGCGGTTTTTGCTATTTCTCATAATTAATTTAGGTCGATATCAATCTTCTGTTCACTAATATAGCTTTTTAGCGTCGTATTACCAAAGGTATCCAATGTATTTTGGAAATCTTCCCGATAGTCGAACTGAAAGTCCTCATGAAGTTTGCTGTATTTGCCTACCGCATGCTTTATACGTCCTGTTATATATTTATGCAATTTATGGGCAGCAGACTGGTAGGAGGAGTCAAAAAGTCTGTCGTAATCCACGATCGTTCTTTTCAGGATATAGATTCTAAATTTCACCTCACTAACTTTATCCTTAGTGACTTTTTCGTGTTCATTGACCAGGCCACTCGCCTGTTTGACAAGTTTACTAAGCGCAATAAAATTACTGTGATGTGGCGTATTGCCAATTTGGCTTATATTAGTATCGAACAGTTGTGCCAGTTGCTTGCGTAGTTTTTCAATACGTTCCTCTAAGTCATCTGCATTCTCCAATAATTGGAAATGCAATTGTTTGATCAGCATTTTGTCCTTGCTTATCAGACGTACGAGAAGCTTGTCTTTCTCCTTTTGGGGCAAGTCTAGGACAGCCTTCTTTAATTCGGGATCCTGATGTAAGGACATAACGCGTTTTTTTGTGTGAAAGAGAGCGATTGAAATATAAATCAGGCACCGCTGTGGGGAGCCTGATTTATAGCAATCGTTTAATATAAGATTCTAAATTTTATTGTATTCTCGATCTGTTTGAGTTGTTTCAAAAGATCTTTATCGTATTCTCCTTGTATATCTGTTACCGCATATCCGATATCGCTTTTGGTCATTAGAAATTGGGCAACAATATTAATATTATTTTGAGCATATACCTTATTGATTTGAGCCATGATTCCAGGAACGTTTTTATGGATATGGAGCAATCTGGTTACCTGTTTCACTTTGGGTAAAATCAGATTCGGGAAATTACGGCTAAGGTACGTGTCGCCATTATTAATGAATTCAGCCATTCGACGAGGAATAAACTCTGAATTCTTCTTTTTATTTTTCTTGTCGTCGAAAACGACAATACCTTTGGCGTTACAGATCTCCTTATTGATGTGACCTTTGATATCGCCCAAATACCCGATCGTTTTTAATTTGTCAGCTTGCTGAAGCAGCTCATCACTGATATCAATATTGCCGCCCAATAGTAGCATACCGACATCTTTGATGTACTTTTCTTCAATGGTATCCTTTATCCGGATTGAAAAGCCATCTCTTTTTAAGATATGAGCTGCTATTTCTGGTACATCGCCTACGATCAAACATAGGATACGATTCTTGGGATAGGATATTGCACGGGGAAGATCATTGACATAGAGGAACTCATCAAAACTTGGTGTAATGAAATCGGCTTTTTCAGTCACGCTTTTACGTTGGATATTCTCAGTGAATGCAAAAAACTTTTCAATTAACCCCGACTCTTTTAATTGGAAATCGGAATATCCGTCGCCAATGCCAAATAGCCTTCCTTCAATTTTTAATTGTCTCAATAATTGCACTTTTCCACCTTCATTTGACAGTGGATTCTCTTCGTCAAAACCGATAATATTGCCTTCATCATCGAATCTGAATGTGTTGGCATAGATATTTTCCGTCTTTATATGGTAAGGGGTAACGACAGGTGTAATAAACTCTTTAAAACCTCCTGAAACAATCCATGCGGTGTCAGCGTTTTTTTTGAAGAATTCACGATTTCGCGAAAAAGAGGTGGATACTTTCTTTTTAAGATGTGAAACAAGTTTATCCAGATGAGTTTTATTCGCATTTAAGAGCTTTACGCGGCCAGCCAAAGCTTCGCGAAAAGATAGTTTACCCTCCATCGCGAGATTGGTATACCGCTCGATTTCGAGGTAGATAGCCTCGCGATCGGGGTGATGTTCCAAAGAGATTCGTGCAAGTTCATCAAGTGCTTCTACTTGCGTAAATGTACTATCAAAATCAATGATGTAATAGTTTTTCATTGTATTATTTTTTTATGAAACAATGGTGAATAATGCATCCAAATACTGATCTTCCCTATCGGCATTTCCCTTAAAAACATATTGATTAAGGGAAATAAGAACTAGTTAAGGGATCGTTATAGAATGACTGTTACGCACGATGAATCAAGGTTTGGTTGTTTAATATATTATAGTTTACTGTTTGTTATATAATGCTGCAATTTCTTTTAAGGTTTGTTCCAAAGGACGATAACTGTGATTAAGAAGTGCTTGGATTTTAGCATTGGAATAGTGCAATTTAGCACTGGAAGCAACTGCCGTCTCTTTTGTTAAGGTTGCATTTGATTTTTTAAATATAGAAAGCAAGCTGGATACTGTAGACGCAATTTGAAGCATGGTCTCTGACACTTCGATTGTCGGTTCAGGCTTGTTCATTAATACACTCGCAACACTCAAAAGGTCTTTGTTGCTAATATTGAGATTATTGATGATATAGCGTTCCGCAGTAACATCTTCTCTTTCCATCAGCTGAATCATGATGGAAGCAACGTCTTCTACATCAACAACGCCAACGCTTCCTGTTGGGTAAAATCGTAAGCCTTTATCGATCATCGAAAATATAGCTCCAGAGCCTTTATCGCTAGCTGAGGCCCCTAAAATTACAGAAGGATTGACAATAACTGCATTCAAACCTTCTGTTATACCGCGCCACACCTCCATCTCTGCCTGATATTTGGATAGCGAATAGTTAGATGTCAGTGAATTGTGTTCCCATTGATCTTCTTCGGATACAGGAATGTTGTCCCTATTTGTACCCAAAGCGGCAATAGAGCTTACATGTAAGAGACGAATGCCCTTTTCAAGGCAAAGGTTGACTACGTTTGTCGTTCCTTCAACATTCACCTTAAACAGTGATTTAGCATCCTTTTTTTGGTAGGAAACCATTGCAGCGCAATGATACACTTTGGTGACTCCTTCGAGAGCATCCTCGAGTTCAAAATAGTTGTTGATATCTGCGTCGACCCACTGAATCAAAGAAGAAGATAACAACGGGGTGGGAATAGTCGATTGAGCTCTTTTAATGGCAATTACGTCAATTCCTTGGTCTATCAACTGCCTAATTAGTGTAGACCCTAAAAAACCTGTTCCTCCAGTTATTAATATCACTTGATAAAGATACTGTTAAAAATAATGTTTTCAAAAGTTAGTTAATAAATGGATATTTGTGTGAATTGTATCTTGAAAAATAAGATATTTTACAAATTATAGCTTATGTCATCACTGTCCGTATTCTTTCGTCCAATTTCAGTTATAAGTTTTGCGCCCGAGCATGGCTTCTTAAATTCTCAACTAGGAAACGTTATTCAAGCCTATGAAACAGACTTTCCAAACTGGGAAGGAGATAAAAAGCCGCACTTAGCTATTGTCGGGGTAGAAGAGGACCGGGCTTCTCTGAATAATAACGGAACAGATAAAGCGCCAGATGCCGTACGAAAACATCTATATGCGCTGTATCAGGGGGATTACAAGATGAATATTGTTGATCTGGGAAATATCAAAGCAGGCAATACAATTCAAGATACCTATATTGCTTTAAAATCCGTAGTTGAAGAGCTGGTGAAAGAAAATATTGTCCCTATTATCATTGGAGGAGGCCAGGATCTTACTTATGCACAATATTTGGGGTATCAAAATTTGGAACGGAAAATAGAGCTAGCGGTTATCGATGCACGTTTTGATATTGATCAGGAAAATGCTGAAAATGTAAGCTTAACATCTCGCTCTTATGTGAATCATATTATCCTACATCAGCCAGACTATTTGTTCAATTTGAATTCCATAGCCTATCAAACCTACCTCGTCAGTAAGGAATCTATCAATATGTATGATAAGCTATTCTTCAACGCAACGCGAGTAGGTATGATTGCCGGTAAAATGGATCAATCAGAGCCCCTGATTCGCGCAGCCGACCTAATTAGCTTTGACATTGGTGCTATTCGGTCTTCCGAAGCGCCAGGGAATGCCAATGCAATTCCGAATGGCTTGTATGGCGATGAAGCTTGCCAACTTGCACGTTATGCTGGGATGTCGGATAAATGTTCTTCCATTGGTTTTTATGAATTCAATCCGACATTTGATCCAATGGAGCAGACAGCGATGTTAGTATCTCAAATGATATGGTGCTTTATTGATGGCTACTATAACCGTAAGCAAGATACGCCTTTGTATCCCAAATCATCTTATATCATCTACCGTACAACACTGGAACACGAAGCGCACGAGTTGGTCTTTGTGAAGAGTAAAAAATCAGACCGCTGGTGGATCCAAGTTCCCTATTTTGGTTCAAAATCGGTCAATGAGCGCTATTATCTCGTCCCATGCCGTTATGAGGACTACCAATTGGCGATTTCTGGCGAAATGCCTGACCTGTGGTGGAAAACACATCAAAAGTTACAATAATGTGGCTTTGAATGAGATCTAACTATTATACGTTCCGATAGCGGGCAACTTTAGATTAAGAAGAGTGTTGCCACGCTGTGTGCGCTGATAAAGGACTAAACTGTATTGCTCTTTAGAATCGTACTCAACCCTTAGAATATGGTCAGTTATATGTAATTAAACGTAATGGCAAAATATCATTAAGGATAATTTTAGCCATCTTAAGAAATACAAATCATGGAAATAGTTTTCTTTGCAGGAATCGTCCTGTTGTTAGTCATTTTGATAGTCTTGGTGCTTAAAAAGAATAACCATGCCACTATTGAGCCTGGGTATAGCAAAGAAGTGGAAACACTGAAAATTGAGCTCGCTAGATCCCAACAGCGGGAGCAAAGCTTGTTGGAAGAGCGTTTGATGCTAAGAAATGAACTGGAAAAGGAACGAGAGAATCTTTTGGTTGCCGAACGTTCTTTAGAAAGTACACGTTCATTTTATGAAGCGCAGCTTGATAAATACCAAGAGCAAAAGAATGAAATCGCCGAAATCAAACGGCAGTTCAATAATGAATTTCAGGTTATTGCCAATAAAATATTAGAAGAAAAGACGCAGAAATTTACAGAAACTAACCATCGTTCACTGGGCTTGATCTTGGATCCATTGAAAGAAAAGATCAAACTTTTTGAAGAAAAAGTTGAAAAAAATTACAATCAGGAAGCAGCAGAAAGGAATTCTTTAAAGGGGGTTGTTCTCCAGCTGGTTGAACAAAGTCTGAAAATCAAAGATGAAGCCAATAGCTTGACCAAAGCCTTAAAAGGAGATACCAAAAAACAGGGAAATTGGGGCGAAGTAATTTTAGAAAGGGTATTGGAGCGTTCGGGACTTATGCGCGATCGTGAATTTAGATTACAGGTATCTCTTATGGATGCTGAGGGAAGGAGAATGCAGCCGGATGCAATTATTGATCTTCCCGAAGATAAACACTTAATTGTGGATTCAAAAGTCTCATTGGTTGCCTACGAACGCTGGGTCAATGCCGAGACGGATGAAGATCGAGCAATTTTTTCAAAACAGCACATACAATCCGTAGAAAACCATGTGAAAGAACTTTCCGCAAAAAATTACCACGAGTTATATGGTATTGAATCACCGGAATTTGTATTGTTATTTATGCCGATCGAATCTGCTTTAAGTATGTCAGTGGTTCAGAAACCAGATTTGTTTAGTGATGCCTGGGATCGCAAAGTTGTCATTGTTAGCCCTTCTACGTTATTGGCAACCCTTCGTACCATCGCTAGCATATGGAAGCAAGAACGTCAAACTAGAAATGTGATTGAAATTGCAAAAGAAGCAGGAAGTCTTTATGATAAATTTGTAAGCTTCCTAAATGATATGGAACAGGTACAAAACCAGTTGGAACGTGCATTAAAAAGCCATGAAGATGCGACCAAAAAACTGTCCACCGGAGCAGGGAATGTGATTGGTAAAGTGGAGAAATTAAAACGTCTGGGGGCTAAAGCAAATAAACAAATAGATGCTAAATTCCTGGACGAAGAAGATTAACGTATACGGGCTTAACAAATAGTAAGCCCGTTTATAATTTTTATCTGTTAGATTTAAAGTCCGTTTTTCTACTAATAATAGTGGTTTCCATTAGAGCTCTTTCATTCGCTTATTGATGGAAACATCAACATATGTATCCTTTAATCGGTCTACAGCTTCTTTCTGAACGGTTACATTGGTGTCTGACTCATAATCATGAATAGTCCTTTGGTTTTGGAGTTCATTATCATAAGGGTCTTTCCCTGCCAACAGTTTAACGATTACCGGCAAGCATTCAAGAAAGACAAAAAGCAAAGCAATAAAAAATACAGCGTTCGCATTTGACTCGTTGACTTTACCATTGGCATCATACCGGAGATTGCCTAAAGCCGAGTTGCGATCGGCAAAACCAGCCACATTCACGGCGCTATCCAGCGAAGCGTTCGATAAAACTTTTTGATCTAATATACCTTCAAATTGTTGCTTTTGGCGTATCGCGTTCTGCTGGAGTGTTATTTTGTTGCGTAGCGTGTCCAAGTAGCCCTCTTTTTTCTTCAATTCCTCTTCTTTCATCTTGGCATAAGGTCCATAGCCCATTACACCCGATGTTTCGGTCGTTTTGTTTCCAAAAATTTCATAATTCAATTTTGTTCGGTCATTTTTTATGCTAGATTCCAACGAATCCCGTTCTGTCGTAATCGATTTTAAAAGGGCAACCTCATTGGCATATTTCTTATTGAATGTACTATTAAGCGTATCAATTTTAGCACGTTGGTCGGCGAGAAACCGAACTCGGAGGTTTTCTCGGATCTCTTTGTCAAAGATTTTTAACTCTAATGGCCTTGAAATTACCAATCCAATCAAAATGGCCAATAGAATTCGAGGAAGAGCCTGCAGAAGTTGCATAAAGCCACTTTTCGATTTATTTATACTCAGGACAATATAGCGATCCATATTAAATATCGCTAATCCCCAAATGATACCAAATACAAGGGCTAACAGCCAGTCAAATGCTCCCCCACTAAATACGAAATACATGGCATAGCCGCCAGAAAGGCTGGCAAATAATCCCGTGAAAAAAATAGTAGCACCTATGGCTGTGTACTTACTATGTTCTTCTGGATATTTTTCAAGAGTTTCTTGATGCACTCCGGCACATCTCCAAAAGAAACGGTTAATATCGCTCATTAAAATATTTTTACTCAAATTGACAGATTATTTTTAACAAGATTATGAATAAGTTTTTGTTTTACAATAGGATGACGTTTTTCCCTTCTCATTTTACAGTTCTAGTTCGAAGCCGTTCATTTGTCTAATTTTATTATCTTTGAAAAATAACAGGAATAATCAGATAATATGAAGAAAAGACAACTTTTGCCATTTTTTGCGATAGTGGCAACTGCATTTGTTGGTTGTGAGGAAAAAAAAGTGATGACAGATAATCCTCTTTTATTGGCTTATGAGACCCCATTCAATGTCCCTCCTTTTGACAAGATCAAAACTGAGGATTTTAGGCCAGCTTTTGATGAAGCTATAAAAGTACATAATTTGGAGATTGACACAATAGTCAATAATTCGGATAAAGCAACATTTCAAAATACTATAGTTGCACTTGAAAATGCAGGTAGGTTGTTGAATAATGTATCTACTGTATTTTATAATCTAAATAGCGCCAATACAAATGACAGTATTCAGGCAATAGCAAAAGATCTGGCGCCTATTTTATCGAGTCATTCAGATGAAATCTCGATGAATAGTAAATTATTCGACCGTATTAAAACCGTATGGAGTAACCGAAATACATTGGGACTTGATGAACAGGATAATAAGCTCCTGGAGGAAACTTATAAGAGCTTTGTACGTTCTGGAGCAAATCTTAAGGATGCCGATAAGGAAAAAATGAAAAAGATTAATGCTGAACTTTCAACATTAACAACCCAATTCGGACAAAATTTGCTTGCTGAAACAAATGCGTATATGCTCGTAGTTGATTCAGCTAGTCAATTGGAAGGATTGCCAGAGTCTTTGAAAACAGCGGCTGCTGAGGAGGCCATAGCAAAAGGTAAGAAGGACAAATGGGTTTTCACTTTACAGAATCCTTCAATTATGCCTTTCCTACAATATTCAAAAAATCGCGAGTTGAGAAAGCAGCTTTGGGAAGCATATCAGCTTCGCGGGAATCAAGATAATACAAACGATAGCAAAGCAATTATTCAAAAAATTGTCAACCTTCGTCTCCAGAAGGCAAAATTGTTGGGCTATTCATCCCATGCAGACTATGTACTGGAGGAGTCCATGGCCAAGAATCCAGCCAATGTGTATGCGTTGTTAAATAAGTTATGGAGTCCAGCGTTGGCGAAAGCGAAAGGAGAGGAAGCAGATATTGCGAAAGAAATAGCCGCTGAAGGTGGGAATTTTGCAGTAGCACCCTATGATTGGAGATATTATACAGAGATTATTCGCAAAAAGCGTTTTGCCTTGGATGAGGATGAGATTAAACCATATTTAAGTTTGCCTGCTGTCCGTGAAGGCGCATTTGGTGTAGCTAATAAATTGTACGGTTTGACATTCGTCGCTTTAAACAATGTCCCAACTTATCATAAAGATGTGGAAGTATATGAAGTAAAAGATAAAGACGGTTCACATTTAGGTCTTCTATACGCTGATTTCTTTCCGCGCGAGTCTAAACGCGGTGGAGCTTGGATGACCTCTTACCGTAGCCAGTCAACAGAAGACGGAAAACGTGTCGCGCCGGTAATTTCCATCGTATGTAACTTTACAAAGCCAGTAGGAAAGAATCCAGCACTTTTAACATTTGATGAGGCTACTACGCTGTTTCACGAATTTGGACATGCTTTACATGGGCTCCTCTCCAATGTGAGATACAGATCGATGGCCGGGACTTCCGTACCACGTGATTTTGTTGAACTGCCTTCGCAGGTGATGGAAAATTGGGCTGCAGATCCTGAGGTGCTCAAAACGTATGCAAAACATTTTAAAACCAAAGAGGCAATGCCAGATTCATTGATTCAGAAGATGGAGAAAGCTGGTACTTTTGACCAGGGATTTGCAACAGTTGAATACCTTTCGGCAGCATTGTTAGATATGGATTACCATGCTACGACAAAGCAGATTTCAAAAGATATCAATGGCTTTGAAAAAGCTGCAATGAAGAAAATAGGTATTATTGATGCGATTATCCCACGCTATAGAAGTACCTACTTTCAGCACATCTTCGCGGGTGGATATTCAGCCGGTTACTACGCCTATATCTGGTCTGAAGTATTAGACTCGGACGCTTTTGCAGCTTTCAAAGAAAAATCATTATACGATCAGGTAACAGCAGATTCTTTCCGCAAAAACATTCTTGAAAAAGGAGGTACAGATGATCCTGCCAAAATGTACCGCACGTTTAGGGGCGCGGACCCAGATCCAAAATATCTATTGAAGAAGAGAGGTTTAAACTAATCTTTAATGACTAAAAGAGACTGTCTCAAAATGACAGTCTCTTTTTTTTGCATTATCTAAGGCTTTATAATTTGTTTTAATTGTTTGATTTTCATATATTTATAGTTTAAACAAAAAAGATATATGTCATCGCAAAGACCTACTTTTAAGCCT
>NZ_DCRG01000036.1:0-17020 GCF_002325125.1 Sphingobacterium sp. UBA1498 | reverse complement strand
CCTCAATAAATTTGAGACAGCCTCGTCTTTTGTTATCTTTAGTTACCACGTCGCATATTGTTAACTTTAGCAATCGTACTAACCTTCGATTCATATCCCATCCCCTATATAAGGACAATATTATTTCGACTGCAAGGCTGTTTCGATCAATTCGCCGTAGAAATCGCCTTCTTTCATTCCAAAAGCGCGTACTTGCTGCGGTATGAAACTTTGCGCCGTCTGCCCCGGAATAGTATTGATTTCGATAAAATAGAATTTATCGGTCTCGTTTTCCAAAAAGAAATCAATGCGCACCATACCTTTGCAATTCAATCTGACATAGACCTCTTTCAAGATACGTGCAACCCGTTCCTGCTGTTCGATAGTCAGCTCTGCCGGTGTAATCTCTTCGGTCAGTCCAGGTATGTATTTCGCTTCATAATCAAAAAATTCGCGCGTAGTCCGTACCTCCGTAGCAGGTAAAACAACCAGCTCACCTTTTGAATTGCGAAAAATTCCTTCCGAAAACTCGCGTCCGGTTACAAATTCTTCGACAATGACCTGTTTACCTGTATTCTCTGCATCAAAAGCTGTATCGATCGCTGCTTTCAGCTGTGCAGATTCTTTCACCTTGGTCATACCGATACTGCTCCCGCCTGCATTAGGTTTCACAAAATAAGGCAGCGAGAGATTGCTTTCGACCAGTTGGACCGCTTCCGGTCGCTGCGATTCAAATAATAGGACCGATTTCGCCAAATGCAGCTCTGGAATATCCGATAAAATCGCCTTTGTATACCCTTTATTCATCGTCAAGGCAGAAGTTAGCGCGTCACATGATGTATAAGGAATATCTAATAAATCAAAATAACTTTGAAGTCTCCCATCTTCTCCAGGCACACCGTGTACCATAATAAATGCCAAGTCAAAAACCAAAACATCCCCATGCAATGGAAGCGTGAAATCTGCTTTAGAAATGGGATGACGCTGGCCATCTACATCTTCATAGTACCATGCTTCTTTGGTCACCGTAATCAGATACACATCGTATTTGTTGTGATCAAGTTGCGAATTGACGAAGGCTGAACTTTTAAAAGAAACTTCAGCTTCTCCTGTATAACCTCCAGTTATTAATGCTATTTTTGCTTTCATAAATTTTAGCGATTCGAATAGCAAATATAATTTGCTATACACGGAAAAACGAATAATTTTGTGACGAATAATTTTATTTAATCTTTCTGCAAACTTGGCTTTAATATTGCGGTTCTATGCAGAATTAATTTTTATTAACAAAGAAATGTCCAAAGTAGTACAATATCTTCAGACCCCCACGTTTAGGAAAAATCTTATTGCCGCTTTCATTGCGATAGTATGCCTATTCCTTTTCGTTTATATTGGTCTGAAAGTATATACCAAACATGATGAATCTATTGCGGTTCCTAAAGTCAAAGGACTTCATATCAGTGCGGCTATTCAGGCGCTGGAAAATGCTGGGCTCGAATATCAAATTGATTCCGTCTATCAGATGGACGCTAAGCCTGGTATGGTCATCGAACAAGATCCTGAACAAGGATTCCATGTAAAATCCGGTCGGACTATTTATTTGACCATTATCACACAGGTGGCACCTGAAGTTGCTTTTCCGAATATAAAAGATAAAACATTGATCGAAGCCACCGCCATCTTGAAAAACCATAACCTTAGAATAGGAGACACATCGTATGTAGCGGACATCGCAAGAGATATCGTTTTGGATGCTCAATTTGCAGGACAATCCATCCGTAACGGACGTATGATACCTAAAGGTTCGCGTATAGATCTCGTTTTAGGAAATGGACTGGGAGCAAATGAAGTAGAGATACCTAACTTAATTGGACTTCCTTTAAACGAGGCGAAGTTTGCCTTATCTGGAGCTGGATTAGGTCTGGGCACTGTGACCTATGATCCAAATGTAACGGATACCGCTACCGCAGTAATCAGTGTACAATCGCCAGGAATCGAAAAAGGCCTAACCAGCTTAGGCGCTAAAATTGACGTAACACTTTCAGTTACAGCGCCAGCACCTATTACAGATGCTCCAACAGGTGGTACGACAACACCTAAACCACAAGCAAACCAAACACAAGCTAATCCGCCGATCGCTAAGCCTAGTGCACAATCGAAGCCTGCTGCTCCATCGAAAAGTACGACCGCAAATACACCAGCAACTAAGCCGGCAAATAACTCCGCGGGGCAGAAAAAAGATAAGGAAAATAAAGGAAATAGCCTTGGCTTCTAAAGCGATCAGCGTAAAATGAAACTGCATTGAATCACCGTTAAAAGATGCTAAAGCTTTAAAGTTTCAAAACTATAAAACATATGAAAAAACTGCGCTTTCATACGCGAGATTTTTCGAACATTGACCGCTAAAGGCTGCATGAATGCCATGAATAGCGAATAACAAATGATTAAAAAATTTTAGAATGGAAAATAAAAAAGGAATACCAAGTTGGTTAAAAATCATTGCTCTGATCGTTCTTGTTGTTGGAGGTTATTTTGCTTGGAAATTTTATAGCACGTTTTATGCTTCGAATGTATCGGGAGATAAAAAGTACCTGTTTATACACGAGGGTGAAAGGTATGAAGATGTACTGAAATCAATCAGTGATTCAAATCTATTGGACGATATCGCTTCATTTCAGCGTGCAGCACAATATAAAAAATATGAACAGAGTGTAAAACCAGGACGTTACCTGCTGACACCTGGAATGAACAATAGACGTTTAATTGGCAATTTAATGGGTGGCTACCAAGAACCCGTAAAATTCCGATTCGCCAATGTCCGATTAAAAGAAAATATGGCGGCGCTTCTTGGAAAAAGTTTCGAAGCTGATTCAGCACAATTTATCGCTGTGCTGAATGATGAAGCTACGGCGCAGAAGTATGGATTTACAAAGGAAAATCTGATCACGATGTTTATTCCTAACACGTACGAAATTTACTGGAACACCAGTCCCGAAAAGGTAATCGCTCGTTTTGATGATGAATGGAAAAAATTCTGGAATACGGATCGCACGGCGAAAGCAAAAGCGCTTAATTTGACACCACAGCAAGTCAGTACGTTAGCTTCCATTGTCAAAGGGGAAGCGCTACATCAAGATGAAATGCCCATGATTGCTGGACTTTATTTAAACCGCCTCAAAAAGGGGATGTTGTTACAGGCAGACCCAACAGTGATCTTTGCTAATAATGATTTTACAATCAGAAGGGTATTGAATAAGCACCTCAGAACAGACAATCCCTACAATACGTATATTTATAGAGGATTGCCTCCAGGCCCGATTTCTATTCCAAGCATCGCTGCTATTGATGCAGTGTTGAACTTCAAGCAGCACGATTACATCTATATGTGTGCGAAAGATGATTTCTCAGGTTACCATAATTTCGCAAAAACAGAAGCAGAGCATTTGATCAACGCACGCAAATTTCAACAGGCTTTGGACGCCAGAAATATTAAAAAATAATGTTTGTATTTGACCATCAGATTCGCGTTCGCTATGCAGAAACAGACCAAATGGGCTATGTCTATTATGGCAATTACGCTGCATTTTATGAAATAGCGCGAACTGAAATGCTTCGGAGCACAGGGATCTCGTACCGAGAACTGGAAGAAATGGGTGTCATGCTCCCTGTCACAGAGATGAAGACCAAATATCTAAAACCAGGCAAATATGATGACCTGATTACAATCCGTGTGACCATCCGAAAGAAACCTGCTGTTCGTATTGTTTTCGAGTATGAGCTTTTCAATGAGAATGGAGAGCTACTCAACCAAGGAGAAACGACATTGGTCTTTGTCAATATGGAGAAAAATAGACCTTGTATGCCTCCGCAGGTTTTCTTGGATAAGATGAGTAAATATTTTAATTGAAATGGGGAAAATCCACCAATGGCTATTAAACTTTGAACCTTATTTTAAATTGATCGAATGGAGTAAACGGGTCGTACTACCTGGCTTTGGCTCGCTCCCTCTTTACACCGTAGCTGTATTTTTCTTTCAGGAAATTTCCAGAGACTCCATTATTAGCAAAGCTTCCTCCCTTTCCTACAGCTTTCTATTAGCTATTTTTCCGGGCATCATATTTTTATTTACATTAATCCCATACATTCCAATAAATAATTTTCAAGAGCAATTGTTGGATTTTCTTGCGGTAGTTATTCCTAAAAATGCTTTTCTCGTTGTTGAAACAACTTTGGAAGATATTATCAAAAATCAAAATGGCGGATTGCTATCCTTCGGTTTTGTGTTTGCAGCCTATTTTGCAACCAACGGCATGGCCTCCCTGATGAATGCATTCAATAAAGCATCATTAATGACGGAAAAAAGGCCTTGGATCAAAAAACGATTGCTTGCCTTAGCTTTGGCTTTCTTAATTATCTTTGCCTTGACTGTTGGAATGACGATCTTTACGATTGCTGGCATTACGATAGACTATCTTAAAGAAACGACGGGTATCAAATCAAGCTTCTGGGCGATATTGCTTAAGATAGCCCGATGGTTGATTATATTCGCGATCTATTTTTTTACGGTGAGCTGTATCTACAAATTTGGCCCTTCAACCTCCAATAAATGGAAACTCTTTAGTGCAGGAGCATCGATGGCCACTATACTAGCGATATTGACTTTTTCAATATTTACTTTTTATATCAATCACTTCGGCGCATACAACAAATTGTATGGTTCCATCGGAACGTTAATTGTCATTATGCTCTGGATTTATTTAAATACGCTTATTTTATTATTGGGTTATGAACTCAATGCTGCCATTGCACTGTCCAAACAAACCATTGTTATTGCCAAACCACGTATTTTTAATTCGTTTAAGAGAGAAGATTAAGTCATTTAAGCACGTTAATTTATGCTTTCCAAGAAAATAATTTCAGCAAATAAAGTCGAGAAATAACAAAGTCAACCTTCAATTAACACCCTTGACAGCTTGACCTATAAAAACATCCCTATAACTGAAAGTCTTTCAATAAAATAAGAAAAATAAAATTTTGCATTTAAAGTTTTTTTGTACCTTTGCAACTCCTACAAAGTAGGAAAAAGGAGAAAATTAATTAATGGCAAAAAAACAAGAAGCAGAAAAAGAATTAGCAGCGAAAAACGCAGAGCTACAAGGTGCTGACACTAAAGTAGTGAAAGACACTGAACAAATTGAATCAGAAGCTGATTCAAACTTAATCGACGAAATCAAATCAAACACGTGGATCACACCAGAAGGTGAATTTGACTGGGATGCAAATGATAAAGGTTTCGGAAATTATAGCGAAGCTGAACGCGCTAAACTTGAAGCACAATACGCAGATACTTTCAATCAAGTTAACCAAGGTGAAATTATCGAAGGTACTGTAGTTTCTATCAACAATAAAGACGTCGTCTTAAATGTTGGTTTCAAATCTGACGGTTTAGTTTCTTTATCAGAATTCCGTGACTTACCAGAATTAAAAGTTGGTGATAAAGTTGACGTATTCGTTGAATCTCAAGAAGATGCTAACGGTCAATTAGTACTTTCTCGCAAACGTGCTAAAACTCAAAAATCTTGGGAAGCTATCAATGAAGCATTAGAAAATGATGCAATCATTACTGGTTTCGTTAAGAGCCGTACTAAAGGTGGTCTTATCGTTGACATCAAAGGTGTTGAAGCATTCTTACCTGGATCTCAAATCGATATCAAACCTATCCGTGACTACGATGTATACGTAGGTAAAACAATGGAATTCAAAGTTGTAAAAATCAACCACGAATTCAAAAACGTTGTTGTATCGCACAAAGTGTTAATTGAAAACGACTTAGAAAACCAAAAATCTGAGATCGTAGCTAAATTAGAAAAAGGTCAAGTATTAGAAGGAACTGTTAAAAATATCACTGACTTCGGTGTGTTCATCGACTTAGGTGGTGTTGACGGTTTGTTGCATATCACAGATATCTCTTGGGGTCGTATCGAGCATCCAAAAGAAGTTTTATCACTAGATCAAACAATCAACGTTGTTGTATTGGATTTTGATGATGAGAAAAAACGTATCGCTTTAGGCTTGAAACAATTATCTGAGCATCCTTGGGAATCTTTAGATACTGCATTAGAAGTTGGATCTAAAGTTAAAGGTAAAATCGTAACAGTTGCTGATTACGGAGCTTTCTTAGAAATTATCCCTGGTGTTGAAGGTTTGATTCACGTTTCTGAAATGTCTTGGTCACAAAACTTACGTTCTCCACAGGAGTTCTTAAAAGTTGGTGACGAGATCGAAGCACAAATCTTGACGCTTGACCGCGATGAGCGTAAAATGAGCTTAGGTATCAAACAATTGACTCCTGATCCTTGGAAAAATATTACTGACCGTTACCCTGTAGGTTCTAAACAAACAGCTGTCGTTAAAAACATGACTAACTTCGGTGTATTTGTTGAATTGGAAGAAGGTATCGACGGTTTGATCCACATCTCTGATTTGTCTTGGTCTAAAAAAATCAACCACCCTAACGAATTCACTAAAGTTGGTGAAACACTAGACGTAGTTGTTTTAGAATTAGATGAAGAAAACCGTAAATTGTCTTTAGGTCACAAACAATTGGAAGAAAATCCTTGGGATACTTTCGAAACGATCTTTACTGAAGGCTCTATCCACGAAGGTACTGTGATCAAAGTTGGTGATAAAGGTGATATCGTAGCTTTACAATATGGTGTTGAAGGTTTCTGTCCTTCTAAACACTCTGTGAAAGAAGACGGTTCTTCATTGAAAGTTGATGAAGTTACTTCATTCAAAATTATCGAGTTCAACAAAGAGAACAAACGTTTAGTAATCTCTCACTCTCGTATCTGGGAAGAAGAGAAAGAAGAAGCTCGCAAAGAAGAGTCTAGCAACCGTAAAAAAGACGCTAAAGCTGAGTCTTCAGCTGTTAAAAAAGTAAAAGATTCTGTTGAAAAATCTACTTTAGGCGATTTAGACGTGTTAGCTCAATTGAAAGAGCAAATGGAAAATGATAAGAACGCTAAGTAATTAGCAATCTACATCCATAAAAAGCGGCTGTTCCAAAAAGAACAGCCGCTTTGTTTTTATACGGATGCTTTGTACTTTTGTATTCAATAAACAGTATTTTATGTCATTCCAATCATCCTTAATTAGCCCTATACAACTTCAGGAATCATTAGGACAAAATGCAAACATCATCCTCCTGGATTGTACAATCGATAAAGTAGGTCAATCGATTAAAGAGGCGAAACTTGAGATACTTCCCCATTCGCAATTTTTTGACATCGAAGGAAAATTATCGGATCCTAATTCGAAATTACCACATACCCTCGTTTCGCCCGAAGTATTCGAGCGCGAAATGCGAAGGTTGGGAATTAATCAGGATAGTATACTTGTGTTGTATGATAGATGGGGTATTTATTCGAGTCCAAGAGCGTGGTGGATGCTTAAGGTTATGGGTTTTAAACAGGTCTTTATTTTAAATGGCGGTGTTCCCGCTTGGAAAAACAACAAGTTTCCCCTCGTAGAAGAGTATAAAACCGCTGTAAAACCCGGTAATTTTAAGGCGCAATTTCAAGAAAACCTGTATGCTGATAAAGAGTATATATTGACTCATTATCGCGATACTAAAGTCAATATTTTCGACGCTAGAAGTAAGGGGCGATTTAGTGGTTTGGTAGCTGAACCTCGTAAAGGCCTACATAGTGGACATATCCCCCATTCCAAAAATCTACCTTTTGAAGAATTACTTGATGGTATCGTTTATAAACCAATTGATGAATTGAAACGACAATTTAATCACTCTAATAAGACCGGAGATGAGTATATCTTCTCCTGTGGATCGGGTATCACAGCCTCTATATTAGCATTTGCTTGCCATCTTGTAGGCCACGGACAAATTCGGGTATACGACGGATCTTGGTCTCAATGGGGGCGCGAAGAACTCAATCTTCCAATCGAAAAATAAGTTAAAATAAAGTATTCCAAGAATAGAGATTATCCTCTAGGCGGATTTTTTCGGCATCCAGCAGATCACGAATGATCTCTATTCTTTTCTTCTCCGTACCTATTGTTAAACTACCTACCAAATCATGGATATTTTTCGCTCCAGCGAGTAAACTGCTTTTTATTTCGGCCTTTATATTTGTCCGCTGCTTTTCTCGGTGATTACGGATCAGGCACAAATCACACACTTCACAGAACCCCGCATTTTTCTCACCAAAATATAATAGCAGCGACTGACTGCGGCAATTGCTTTGTTCAATATAATTAATCATGCCATTGACTTCCTCTTCCTTCACCTGATGGCGATCACGAATAAAAACATGGTCGATATGCAAATGTTTGTAATCGACCCGATTCTGTAAGAATGTCAATTGCGGTGAATCTGTAGAAGGCAAATAAGTCGCTATTTCGAACGTTTCTAACGACTTCAATAGCTCCACGACACGACCGTATGGTATACCTAACTTACCTGCAAATTCGTATTCATTGATTAATATGAAGTTCTCAAATACGCCGCCATAGCTACGTAAAATAGCCTTGATGAGCTTATCATATTTTGCATACTGAACCTGAAATTTATATAACTCAGCACTGTCAATCTCAAATTTAAAACGTGAAGGGATTGTAACAGCCTCCGACAAGACCAGCCAGGTATCCCGCTCCAGAAATTTTAGTGCACTCATCACTGGTACCAAGGGTAGCTGATATTTTTTAGCAAATGTAACGACATCAAAATCTACTGTCACCCCTTCTCCAGAACCATAAGGAATCTGAAAATGATTACAAAGGTAGTGATAGGTTTGTTGAATAAAGGAAATATCTGGAAAACTAGCCTGCAGATTATCCAGTAGTTTCTGCTCATCTGCTTTTTGATAAAGAATAACAGGATAAGCTTTTTTTCCATCCCTACCGGCCCTACCGGCTTCTTGATAATAGGCCTCCAGTGAATCTGGCAGATCCAGATGAATCACAAAGCGCACATCAGGTTTATCGATCCCCATTCCAAAGGCATTTGTAGCGACAATAACGCGAACAACATTTGTCATCCACCCATGCTGCTTCTGATCCCGCTCTTGCCCAGAAAGCCCTGCATGGTAATAATCCGCAGAAATCCCATTATTGACCAAAACACGCGCTACTTCTTGTGTTTCGCGCCGGTTTCTTACATAAACAATACCGCATCCGCCCAATTTATGGATGATGCGTACCATACGCCCCATCTTATCCTCCTCTTCAATAGCCATATAAGCCAGATTATCCCGAAGAAAGCTTTTGACAAATACATTTTCCTTCAAAAAACCGAGTTTCTCCTGAATATCGGTTATCACACGGGCCGTTGCGGTGGCTGTAAGAGCCAAAAATGGAACTTTAGGATGTAGTTCGCGTAATTTAGCTAATTCTAAATAAGGCGGTCTAAAATCATATCCCCATTGAGAAATGCAATGTGCTTCATCTATGGCAAATAGATTGACATTCATAAATCGTATACGTTCTCTTACGATATCATTGTACAACCTTTCGGGAGAGAGATAGAGAAATTTTATTTTCCCATAGACGCAATTATCCAGTGTGATATCCACCTCTCTCTTCTTCATACCAGCATAAATTGCGACCGCTTGAATTCCATTTCTTTTCAAATGTTCAACTTGGTCTTTCATCAACGCAATGAGCGGTGTAACCACGATACAAATTCCTTCTAGCATCAATGCAGGTACTTGAAAACAAATCGATTTCCCCCCACCTGTCGGCAATAAAGCCAAGGTATCTTTACCAGAAATGACAGATTGAATAATTTCTTCCTGCAGGGGTCTAAATGAGTCAAACCCCCAGTATTGCCTTAAGATTGATATACTATCTTGCGTCATAAGTTCTCCTTATTCCAAACATACGCAAAATTATCTTTCATGAGATAATTTTGTATCCCCAAACTATCCAACATGTGTTGCATAAGCAGACACTTCTCCATGGAATTGGATCCATCCAGTACAACAAGTTTTGGTCTGATTTGCTTCAATACATCTGGTAAACCATATAAAAAGTTTTTTCTGATAATGACCAGATCAGCAGGTGACATCGTTCCTTTCGAATGGGACAAAATAGCGACTCTGCCTAAAGGAAGCGTCACAAAATAGTTCTTTCGATCCCGTCCATTTAATGGCACAAATTGAACTTCACCTGCCGATAACAATGCAATTTCCCTTCCACAAGCATATTGTAACCCTTTGGCCTGCAAGGAATCAAAAGTGCTATAAACAATTCCGCGACCAGCTTTGAAATACCCCATCGTCAATTCATGCTTCGTATTGTAAATACGAAACCGTTCTGAATCATTACTTACTAACCATTTTTTCCCATTGATTAGCAACATTCCAATTCCACAATATAGCCCGAGCCATACGTACCTCTTATCTTTCCACTGAAAAGCATATAAAAAAGAGAAAACTGAAAAATAGGCCAAAAATAGAATACTGGGTTCCATAGGGACTATTTTTATAGTCGAAAAAGGTAAATGATCAATAAATTTCAGACAGCATAGTATAAAATCAATGAGATGTTCTAGAAGAAAACCCAAAATCTCATTAAGCCAGTCGACAGGGTTAATGGTCATAATAAAACCAGCATACATCACTAGGGTGGAAGGAATATCGACAAGTAAGTTGGCAATCAGAAAATAAGTAGGAAACTGTCCAAAATAATAAAGACTCAGCGGTGTTGTCAGAATCTGTGCGGCAATAGAAACCGTTAATATATCTCTTAAAAATCGGAGTATAGAACTTTTGACCGGCAGAAGTGCATTCACCAGCGGGGCACATATTATCATACCCAAAACGGCTAAAAAAGACAATTGGAAACCAACGTCATTAATAGCCCGGGGCGCAAACAATAGAATCAATACAGCAGCAATAATAAGCGAATTCAAGCTTGAAAAGCTTCGTTTAAAATATTGTGCACATAGGACAAAACTAATCATGATAGCTGCGCGTGTAATCGGCGCATCAAGCCCTGCTATAAATGCATATATCCAGATCGTGCCCCATAATAAAATTAATGGTAGCCACTTCAGATAAAGTGGCCATGCAATTTGTCTGATAATAAGAGATAAAAAACCAAATAGAACGGCAACATGCATCCCCGATACACTTAAGATATGCACAGTTCCTGTATTGGTGAAAGCCTCCATATTATCATTACTGATCTCGCTTCGAAAACCGTATAACAACGCCGATGCAATCGCAAAATTTTCATCCCCTTTAAGATGGCTGCGGAGCTTAACTAAAAAAAATCTCCGCGCTTGCAAAGCGAGTCCAAACACTGAAAAGCCCCTTGTTTCTTGCCGACTGATCACCCTATAGTAGCCAGATTTCACAAAAACTTCATGATGTATTAAGTACTTGCTCAAATACTCCCTATAGTCAAACTCCATTGGATTACGCGGCGGAGCTATTCTCTTCAAATCCCCTTTTAACCATAAGAAGTCACCAAACTGAAGGAAATTTTTCGTACTCAATTTTAGGGTTATCATCAATCGGCCGGAACTTGGGACAAACTTACCTTGCCTATGAACACCAATCACTTCTGCAGAAAAACGGATAATATGCTGCTTTATCTTAGGTTCCTCGATTATTTTGACTACATAACTATCCGTTTCTAGATGAGAGAAGTGATTAATGACAACTTGTGGGTCATTGCGCCAAAATTGATAAATTCCAAATAATATAATAGATAGGTAATAGCCGCAGGTATAACCGTATTTACGAATTTTACCCCTAAAAAAATAGCAACACATGGTTAGCAGCGTCATTACTATCAATGCTTGCAGTACATGTTGAAATATCGGGCGAGAAATTGGCAGTGTAGGAGCCAAAAGAAGCGTCAAAATATATAGGATGGCAATCTTAAGAATAGGAATGCGCTCTAGTCTTTGGAGAAAACTTAACTCTTTCATAATTGCCACCTCAATTGTAACCTAACGTCAGATTTCCTATTACCATCGATCTGATCCAATCCTGTTCCGATAACCTCTCTCCCCGGATAATAGTATAATGCATATTTGGCCCATACCTGAAGATGGCGGCTTAAGCGATAGTTTAGATTAAGATAAGTTCTCCATCCCTTTGTATTGTACATGCCGAAACCGGCTGCGTACAGTACATCTTGCTCATAAGCATAGATTCTATTATCATAGCTCGCTGCGTCAAAATATGCGACCCGCATATTAGACTGGAACTTTCCGGCTGCCGACTTCCAGAATACATCCTGAAAAAGCATATACCCGAAACTGCTTTCCTGATACTCTTTTTGGAACATATTAGCTTCTGCGCGGGAACGAACAGTCCATCGTGAGTTAAGACGATAATGAAATTCTACCCTTAATTGCTGCTTGACTGTATTCACAAGCCCATGTTCGGTCTGTCCCTCTCCGGTGTAGTTAACTTGTTTTAATCGGTTGCGATAACGCAAGGAAAGTTGCCCCTTTTTATACCACATGTAACTTAGCTGACTGAAGAAATCAGCTCCTGTAGATAGTGTATCAGCCTGATACTTTGCTCCCGGAAAACGGAAGACATCAGCATAATTAGACCAGAGTAATTTTCTTCCAAGCTGGTACGTTAATCCCAAATATACTCCCTGCTCATTCGACGTATCCCCCGATTCACCAAACCCCTGTCCATAAAAAGTATGAAAATTCTTCTTGTAGTCGCGAAGTAAGAGGACCGAAGATAATCGTGGATGTAAACTTATTATGGACCCTGCTAATAAAGCCGAACCACCATCCATGCTGTTGGCATATTCACCGAACAAATAGATATTTCGAATGGTATAGTTTGTATACAAACTTATGTTTCGCAGAAAGTCACCTTCAAAATCAGCTTGTTGTCGTATTCCCTTTCCTTTGATTTTAAAGACATCCAACTGGGTCTGGTTAAAATGAATACCTGCTTTGAGCCGTTTATAGCGCCACAATAAATTCAATCCATAGGCCATTTGAGACGCGGCACCACGATATTTCTGTTCGGTTGGAGTACGATGTAAACCAGTACTTGCAATCGTTGAAATCGTTGCCGGAAAAGTTGTACGGTCAACATTTCCGTCAATCGATCGATAAGAAAAATAGGGTGTAATTTCGATATGTTTAATCTGTAAAGTTCCCGCAATACCACGCATAAAATTAATCTCATTTAACGAAGTGTAGGATTTTACACCAATCCCTTGTCTTGCGGCATTCTGTACCAATCCTCCTTTTCCAAAACTCAAACCATTCCACATACTGAGCCCCTGGCCAAATCGCAAAGCATAGTCGCCGATCACGATATTCCTGAACCGGCTAAAGTTCTTTATGGACAAACTCATACTATAGAAATCAAATCCCATTTTTTGCCCATCTCTAAAAAAGGGTTCCCCGGCATCTTTTTCCATATTAATGGCGAGTTGGATTCTATCGTTCAATTGGGCTCTGTACCTTAGCGCATAGCGATTAGCATCGCCGAGATACCTGGATCTCGTTGTATCAGTGATACGATAGCCCTTCGCTTTCTCGAGTGTCCGAGCATACCGAAACATAATTTCTTGCTTAAATTTTCTTAATTTAAGGACGTTTAATGGTGATTCAGAGCCTACTTTTACAAAAGGTAACAATAGATAGACTATTCGTTCATTAAATCCTTCGATAGCCTGTAATTCCAATACATGGATAAAATTTCCTGAAATAGCCCTATGCGCTAATAGATGCTCAATTAATAAAGGATTTAGAAATTGTAATTCAGCGAGTTCACTACCATCAGTTTTGTTGAGGTCGATGGGGTGTTTGAGATAATGATACCACTTTTCATTCAGTTCGCTCAAATCAGCATCCTCGGGAAGCTCTTCCGATAAGCTTTCAAATAAATCTTGGAGATCGATTTTTTCATTTGTCTGCGCCATACAGGTTCCAATAAAACAACCTATAAAGAGCAAAATTTTGCTACAATATGTCATAATAGGTTTTAATTAATATTGGCTAGATGTTAGGCGATGAACCTTTTATCCCGGCAGAAAAAAGACTCATTAGCATGAAAATAGGAAATATAAATGAATAAAAAAAGCNNGCTTTTTTTATTCATTTATATACAATTCCTTTAGGCTAAACTCACATTAAATATCAATTTTAGCATAACGTGCATTTTTTTCAATAAATTCACGACGCGGAGCAACTTCGTCTCCCATTAACATGGAGAAAATACGGTCACATTCCGCTGCATTCTCAATAGTTACTTGTCTCAAGGTACGCGTTTCAGGATTCATGGTCGTATCCCACAGCTGTTCAGCATTCATCTCACCAAGACCTTTGTAACGCTGTACGTGCACACTATCCTCTTTACCAGTTCCCTTCAAACGCTGAATAGCATTGATACGTTGATCTTCATTCCAAGCATATTCGTGCTCTTTTCCTTTTTTGACCAGGTATAGCGGCGGCGTTGCAATATACACATATCCTCTTTCAATCAATTCTTTCATATATCTGAAATAGAATGTCAAGATTAATGTTGTAATGTGGGACCCATCCACATCGGCATCCGTCATGATGATGATACGGTGGTAACGTAATTTTTCGATATTCAATGCTTTAGCATCCTCGGCAGTACCTACACTCACGCCCAAAGCCGTAAACATATTTTTGATCTCTTCATTTTCGTAGATCTTATGTTCCATTGCTTTCTCAACGTTAAGGATCTTACCACGTAGCGGCATGATCGCCTGATGTTTTCTATCACGGCCAGACTTAGCTGTACCACCCGCAGAATCACCCTCGACAAAATAGATCTCACATTTCGTTGGATCGTTGTCTTGACAGTCGGCCAATTTACCCGGAAGTCCAGAGCCACCCATTACGGTTTTACGTTGTACCAAATCACGGGCTTTACGCGCAGCAGCACGCGCTTGAGCAGCTATGACTACCTTTTGAACGATAGCTTTCGCCTCACGTGGGTTCTCTTCCAGATAAACACCCAAGATCTCCCCAACAGCGACATCTACAGCCCCCATTACCTCGGAATTACCTAGTTTAGTTTTTGTCTGTCCTTCAAATTGAGGTTCTGCAACTTTCACTGAAATTACAGCCGTCAATCCTTCACGGAAGTCATCACCCGTAATTTCAACTTTCAAATTCTTAAGCAAACCTGACTTGTCCGCGTAAGCCTTCAATGTACGTGTCAAACCACGACGGAAACCAGCAACGTGTGAACCACCTTCAATGGTATTAATGTTATTCACATAAGAATGCACATTTTCAGAATACGTATCATTATATTGTAAAGCTAGTTCAACAGGGATACCTTGCTTGATACCTTCCACATAGATTGGGTCAGGAATTAACGCCTGACGGTTTCCATCCAAAAACTTAACAAACTCCTTAAGCCCACCTTCAGAATGGAATGTTTCCTTTTTCTCAGAACCGTCCTCATTCGTCTCGCGTTCATCATTCAACGTCAAACTCACCCCTTTATTTAAAAATGCAAGTTCACGAAGACGATTTGCCAAAGTATCGTAATTATACACTGTAGTCTGCGTGAAAATAGTAGGGTCTGGATGAAATGTTACAATTGTACCAGTCTTATCTGATACACCAACTTCTTTCACATCATACAGAGGCTTACCAATTTGATATTCCTGCTGATAAATCTTCCCGTCACGATGAACCTCGGCCTTCAGAAGAGTAGATAATGCATTCACACAGGACACACCTACACCATGCAAACCACCAGAAACCTTATATGTATCTTTATCAAATTTACCCCCAGCATGTAATACTGTCATCACAAGCTCCAAGGCCGATTTATTTTCCTTTTTGTTGATTCCTGTAGGAATACCACGACCGTTATCCCGAACAGAAATCGAATTATCTTTATGGATAGTTACAAAAATGTCTGTACAATACCCTGCAACAGCTTCATCGATTGAATTGTCAACTACCTCGTATACCAAATGGTGTAGTCCTTTTACACCGGTATCACCAATATACATGGATGGACGCTTACGAACCGCCTCTAAACCCTCTAATACCTGGATATTATCGGCGGAATAGGTGGATGCATTTTTATTTTCTTCGCTCATTGAAAACCTCTTAAATGTAATATTCAAAAATACGAAATTTTGCCCGATTTATCAAGCCCACAAACAAGTATCGAGCCGATATCTGGAATTGTCAGAACATGGGATAATTTTACTTTTTTATTCTAAAAACTAGAATTTCGATTTTTTTGTGGTAGGTTTGTTTTCAGTAATAATTGCAAAAAAACAAAAAAATGAATACTATATCTTCAATTGTATCGAAAGTATCCTTTGCCCTTTTGTTGGCTGGATCGATTGCATCGTGTAACCAAGGTACAAAAACAGCAAGCGAGCCTGCAAAAAATGATTCCAATACGGTAAACAAGGAAAATCAGGGAAGTAGTAAAGATAAAATTGTCTATTTAAACTCCGATTCTCTTTCAGAAAAATACCAATATTTTAAGGATATTAAATCAAAGCTTGAAAATAAAGTAAAGAAAGCACAAACAGACCTACAATCCAAAAGTACTGCATTTCAACGTGAAGTTGCCGAATACCAAAAAAATGCAGCGACGATGTCAGCTGCTGATCGACAGGCTACAGAACAAAAATTAGCACGAAAACAAGATGAGCTTGCACGCTTGGACCAGACAGCGTCTTCCTCGATAGCAAAAGACGAGTCTGAAGAATTCAACAATGTTTATAACAAAATAACCGAATTCCTAAAAAAACATGCGGCAGAAAATGGATATAAGTTAGTATTGACCTATTCAAAAACTAATCCGACAGTCTTATATGCTGATCCTTCTTTGGAAATCACCAATGAAGTAATCAAACAATTAAACGAAGAATATAAATCTTCTAAAAAATAGAAGATTACACTAATTTAGGAAGAGGCTGTCTCAAAATGACAGTCTCTTTTTTTTGCATTATCTAAGGCTTATAATTTGTTTTAATTGTTTGATTTTCATATATTTATAGCGTAAACAAAAAGGATATATGT